>NZ_JAYGHE010000006.1:49085-166925 GCF_034931145.1 Nostoc sp. UHCC 0252
TCCAAGTCAAGGATATCTTCTCCGGTAGGGGTAGCTCTAATCCGCAAAACTTGACCAATGTCAACGGCACACTCTACTTTAGAGCTACTGACGGCAGTGAGGGTAGTGAACTGTGGAAGAGCAATGGCACGGAATCTGGTACTGTCCGCCTTAAGGATATTAATACTGCCACAGTCTCTTCTGAACCGTATTTTCTGACAAATGTCAATGACACGCTGTACTTTAGAGCCACCGACGGCAGTGGGGGCAATGAACTATGGAAGAGTGATGGCACCGAATCTGGTACTGTCCGTGTCAAGGATATCTTCTCTGGTACGGGTAGCTCAAATCCGCAAAACTTGACAAATGTCAACGGCACGCTGTACTTCAGCGCTACTGACGGCACTGGAGGCAATGAATTGTGGAAGAGTGATGGCACCGAATCTGGTACCATCCGCGTCAAGGATATCTTCTCCGGTGCGGGTAGCTCTGACCCTAACTTTCTAACGAATATCAACGGCACGCTGTACTTCGTTGCCACCAACAGCAGTGGGGGTCGGGAACTCTGGAAGAGTGATGGCACTGAGACTGGTACTATCCGCGTTAAGGATATTGTCTCTGGCACTGGTAGCTCAAATCCCCAAAATCTGACCAATGTCAACGGCACACTCTACTTCAGTGCTACCGACAGTAGTGGAGGTCGGGAATTGTGGAAGAGTGATGGTACTGAGACCGGTACTGTCCGTGTTAAAGATATCTTCTCTGGTACTGGTAGCTCTCACCCGCAAAATCTGACCAACGTCAACGGTACACTCTACTTCAGTGCTACCGACAGTAGTGGAGGTCGGGAATTGTGGAAGAGTGATGGTACTGAGGCTGGTACTGTCCGCATCAAGGATATCTTCTCCGGTACTGGTAGCTCAAATCCGCAAAATCTGACCAATGTCAACGGCACGCTCTACTTTAGTGCTATCGACAGCAGTGGAGACAATGAACTATGGAAAAGTGATGGTACTGAGGCTGGTACTGTCCGCGTCAAAGATATCTTCTCTGGTACTGGTAGCTCAAATCCGCAAAATCTAACCAATGTTAACGGCACGCTCTACTTCAGGGGCACTGATAGCAGTGGGGGCAATGAACTATGGAAAAGTGACGGTACTGAAGCTGGTACTGTTCGCGTTAAGGATATTGTCTCTGGTACTGGTAGCTCAAATCCGCAAAATTTAACCAATATCAACGGCACGCTGTACTTCAGTGCCATTGACAACAATGGGGGAACTGAACTGTGGAAGAGTGATGGCACTGAGGCAGGTACCGTCTGCGTCAAGGATATGTTCTCTGGCACAAGTGGCTCTTACCCTAACAACCTCACTTACATCAATGGCAAGCTCTACTTTTTTGCAGACAATGGGAACACTGGGCAAGAACTTTTTCAGCTTGACCTGGACAATACTCCTACTGACCTGAACAATACTCCCACTGACCTGAGCCTGAGTACTACTAGTGTTGATGAGAATGTTCCTGCCAACACAGTAATTGGCAACTTTAGCACCACTGACACCGATTCAGACGACACCCACACTTACACTTTAGTTTCAGGTATAGACAGCGCCGATAACAGCGTCTTTACAATTGTAGGTAACGAGTTATACCTTAACGTCTCACCCGACTACGAAACCAAGGATAGCTACAACATCCGTTTACGCACCACAGATCAAGGCGGCTTATTCTACGAGGAAGCGATCGCGATCGCAGTCAATAATATTAATGATGCTCCAACAGTAGCAAATGCCATTGCCGACCAAACAGCAACAGAAAACACGCCTTTCAACTTCACCCTACCTGCCGACACCTTTGTGGATGCGGATTCAGGAGATAGCCTTACCTACAGCGCCAGCCTAGAAAATGGTGAACCAATTCCTAGTTGGTTAACTTGGAATGGCAGCAGTTTCAGTGGTACTCCCACAAATGACAACGTTGGCAGCCTCAACATCCAAGTTATCGCTAGTGATGGAACGGCAACTATCAGCGATGTTTTTGCACTGGCAGTAGTTAATAGTACTTCGAGTGGAAACAACCTAATTGGTACGAACAAAATAGATACTATCTCAGTATCTCAAGACAATGACATCTTGTTTAGTGGTGTAGGTAACGATGTAATCATCAGTGGAAACCTGACTGATAGTAGCACTGATTCTAATGTTGAAGATGATACTATCTTCGTTTCCAAAGCAGAATTCGGACTAAGCCAATCTCAGGATATGACAAGTGATTCAGGTTCGCTCCAACTTGGGACTAGTTCGATAAACACAAGCGATCGCTTTATTGACAATCAAACTACAGAGAACCTATTCTCTGATCAATATACAGTTGCTGGTACAGAACAAGTTCAAATAGTCCCCTCCTCAAATTAGTGGGACTTAATAATGCAGATATTACCGTGATTGCCTAACGGAAGCCAACTAAACCCCATCTAGTTTGATAAGACTTACGCACAACGACACGCGGTAGGGGCAATTCATGAATTGCCCCTACGGGAAAATCAACCAGATTTTTCTAAAGCTTGGCACAATTAATTGACTGAAGAGTGAGGGCATTTTGATTAAAAGTTGTGGAGACGCTTTTGCAATTCGCGTCTCTACAAATTTATTTGGCTACTAATCAAAATCCCTGTGCGAATGGCAGACGAGCTAGGGTTCTGAGAAGGTCGCCAGCTAAGTTGAGTGCTAAGAAAGCTAAAATCGGAGAAAAATCCATACCGCCCAATGGGGGAATAATTGAGCGGAATAAATTCAGATATGGGTCGGTTATCTGAGCTAAAGCGGCAAATGGCTGATTATACCATTCAATTTGCGGGAACCAGGTCAACAAAACCCTGATAATTAGCAAATAGCTATAAAAGGTGACAAAGGTAACTAATGTCGTAATCAGTAAACTCATGGATGGCTTTGTTTCCTACTAAGTGTCAAACGCGGTCTTATCTTTCTAATTTTAATTTAGTCCAAAGTCAAAAGTGTTTGCAGATGTGGTACTTACCACACCAGACATTTTCACCACGCCTGAACAAGAATTAGGAGTCTTTGGTCAGGGAGCGATCATTACTGGCTTGAGGTGAACCGCTATTCACATTACCCAGTTGCTTCCGCACATCATCAATTGTGGCATTTAGCTGGGCAATTTTATCTTCTAGCGATCGCCGGGCAGTTTCTATCCCAACAGCCTCACTTTCCGAGGCTTTCATCTGACGGCGCTTTGCCGCTATTTTCTTCCCTTCAACTTGGGCAGCTGTCAGTTCTGTTTCGTCCTCTGGTAACAATTGAGGATCGCGTCGAGAAGCAATCAGTGCCCCGATAACGCCACCAAAGACGCCACCAACAAAGGCCCCTGCTAAAAAACCACTGCCAAAACCATCTCGCTGACTCATATCTTTACCGCCTTCAACAAAGCTTGCAACTTTTACAGTATTTATGCTATTTTCTCCTGCCCTAGCTGCATACTAGCTTAAGTCCCAAATGTGCGATCGCCTGCATCTCCTAATCCCGGTACAATATATCCCTTATTGTTAAGTTTTTCGTCAATAGTAGCTGTGTAAACTATTAAACCTGGATAAGCTTCGCTCAGTTTTTGCAAAGCTGGTGGAGCCGCTACTACGCAAACAATTCGGATTAGGGATGGATCAGCACCCCGTTGTGTCAATTCTGCCATTGTAGCCATAATCGACCCCCCAGTTGCCAACATTGGATCGGTAATTAGCACTCGTGTTTGGGGGTTAAATTTTTCTGGCAACTTGTTCAGATAACAATGAGGTTGCAGTGTTTCTTCATCTCGCGCCAAGCCAAGATGGTAAATCGATGCCAAAGGTAATAAAGTCTGCGCTCCCTCCAGTAATCCTAGTCCAGCCCGCAGAATCGGTACTACTGCTACTGGTATCTGCGGATCGATCACCGTTGCTGGACAGGTATCCAAAGGAGTCTGCACAGATGTTTCTTGGGTTGGCAACCAGTCTCGCGCAGCTTCATAAGTCAGCCATCTTCCCAACTCAGTCATGGCGCTGCGGAATAATACTGAAGGCGTGCCTGCATCACGGGCGACTGCCAGCCAGTGTTTGATCAGGGGATGGGGTGGAACATAAACGCGCAATTGTAGCGTCATAGCCAGAAATAGGCGACTTTTTATTGTATAAGAACTGAAACACCATAATACTCTTTCCTGCATCCGGCTGACAGCTAAAATTAATCCTCTCAATTTTATTGATAAATTTTTTCATTAGTAGTTGACATCTATTCTCAATCAAAGCTATATTATTATCCAGTGTTCTCCTCTCTTTTAAGGATCGGCAGACGGGATTAGCCAGCAGTAGCAGGTTCGTCCCTCTTTTTTTTGATTGGTCATTGGGCATGGGGGAGAATAACTAATGACCAATGACAAATGACCAAAATGCAAGATATTGACGCGATCGTGATTGGGTCTGGGATTGGCGGGTTAGTAACAGCAACCCAATTAGCGGCGAAGGGTGCGAAAGTGCTGGTGCTGGAACGTTATTTGATTCCAGGTGGTAGCGCTGGTTATTTTGAACGCCAAGGCTATCGATTTGATGTTGGCGCATCGATGATTTTTGGATTGGGACAGAACGGTACTACTAACTTACTCACCCGCGCTTTGTCAGCTGTGAATGTCAGCCAAGAAGCGATCGCAGATCCGGTACAGATTCACTATCATTTACCCCAAGGTTTAGACTTGAAAGTTGACCGGGTTTATGAAAATTTTTTGCAAAATCTTATTGCTCATTTCCCCCATGAAGAACAGGGGATTCGTCGCTTTTATGACGAATGTCAAAAAGTATTTAAGTGCCTTAACAGCATGGATTTGCTGTCTCTAGAAGAACCTCGGTATCTACTGCGCGTATTTTTCCAGCATCCTTTAGCATGTCTCGGTTTAGTTAAGTATTTGCCCCAAAATGCTGGAGATTTTGCCAGACGCTACATCAAAGACCCGCAATTATTGAAATTTATCGACATGGAATGTTATTGCTGGTCAGTGGTTCCAGCAGACATGACACCAATGATCAATGCTGGGATGGTCTTTTCTGACAGGCATTATGGCGGAGTTAACTATCCTAAAGGCGGAGTGGGACAAATTGCCCAAAAACTGGTAGAAGGTCTAGAGAAAGCTGGGGGTAAAATTCAGTACCAAGCTAGAGTTACGAAAATTCTCACAGAAAACGGAAAAGCCGTAGGTGTGCAACTGGCAAATGGTAAAGTATATCAGGGTAAACGCATAGTTTCTAATGCCACACGCTGGGATACCTTTGAGCAATTACTACCAACAGAAGAAATACCACGTAATGAGAAAACTTGGCAACAGAATTATCAAAAATCTCCCAGCTTCTTGAGTTTGCATATAGGGGTAAAAGAGTCTGTTTTACCTGCGGAGACAGAGTGCCACCATATTTTGCTAGAAGATTGGGAAAAGATGACAGCAATGGAAGGGACAATTTTTGTTTCGATTCCTACATTGCTCGATCCAGATTTAGCACCAGATGGATATCACATTATTCATGCATTCACACCTCACTGGATTGAAGATTGGCAAAAACTTTCTCCGAGTGAGTACGAAGCGAAGAAAGAAGAAGCGGCTGGGCGAATTCTTGACCGTCTAGAGAAGATTTTTCCCGGTTTAGATGCAGGATTGGATTATCTGGAAGTAGGTACACCCCGCACCCATCGCCGCTTTTTGGGTCGTCAGGATGGCACTTATGGGCCAATTCCCCGGCGCAAGTTGCGGGGATTATTGAAGATGCCCTTTAATCGCACAGCTATTCCAGGACTTTATTGTGTCGGGGATAGTACCTTTCCCGGTCAGGGTTTGAATGCAGTAGCCTTTTCTGGGTTTGCTTGTGCCCACCGGATTGCTGTAGATTTAGGGTTTAAAACTTAAGGTTCAGGCTGCCACTAGGCTTCTGGTTCAATGCCGAGCGATCGCAATTGGGCAGTTAAGCGATCGGCTCTTTCCTCACCAGTCAACAATAAATTACCTTGCAAATCCCACCACCGTAGCCAAGGTAATTCCATATTGTAATATTGTCCCTGCCAAATCCCTAACTCAACTCCTAAAGGATGTATGGGATAATGTCCCCGTTCATTCGCGGTTAATAACTGATATTGTCCACCAATTAATTCATAAACTTCCACACTGGCTTTATTCACTTCATAAATGCCGTAGAAGGGAGGACGAATCACCTGCTCATAAATCCAGAATTTCCACTTCCAAGACTTCAGTTTAACGCTCTTCCATCAGTCTTGGAGAAAGCAGTCGCTACAAGCCTTACCAGACTTCTGTTTTCAGGTTTTAGCTATATTTTGGAATTTCTATTAAAAAATAAAGCCTCAAACCTTGATTGGGTGATAGTTTCAGTTTTCTACTTCGATTATTGTTTTATGAGAGTGATGGAAGAGCGTTAGAACCTCACAAGCAATTAAGGTTAAGAAAATCTAATAAATCTCACAATTTGTATTGCTTGAAGCGTCATTTCATCTTCATCAGAAAAGATAATACTACGTGTCTTTTTATTAAGATGTTTTGTAAGGTATTCTGTAACGTTTTTCCAATACATTTTTCCCTTGCCATCACGGACTATTAGGTATACAGGGTAAAGTTGTTGTTTCCAATATTCAAGGTGTTCTCGTTTTTGGATATAAACTGAAAGCTTTCCATCTTGATGTAATGATAAGTAGGAATCACCTGATTTAAGCTGTATATAAATACGTTTACCAGAAGGTTTCCCATTGTCATCTTTAAATTCAATTTCTCCATCGATGCCATACCTTTTACTATCATAAAACTCGCAAATCTGTCCTGCTTGATTGACAATAATCATTACTTGACCTCTTTGAATGCCCTCTTTATTCTCATTGTCAAGCAAGACACTCTTTAGTTTAAAACTTCCACCTTTAGATGATTGTTGCTTCAATTTTTGTTCAAGTTTTGCTTCAAATAGTATTCTTCGTGGTGCAAATCTTCCTATGTCTTGATGCGCTAAACCATCTTTCCAAGGAAACACTGATTTTAGTTCCGAATTGTTGTAAATATCAGTAGTATAAATACTGTAAGCATCAAGGAATGGCTCCCAATATTTCTTTCTAAAACATTCCCTTTCGGCAGGACTATTTTCTGAACTAGCGAGTTTTATAGCTGTATCTAGTAGGTCGTAATTGTGTTGTGTATCTTCTCTGTTGGGAAGTAGGATTTTATTATTTTCTCTTAACTCCTTTATAAATTTCCTTATACCTTGAATTTGCTGAGTTTTTAATATTGGCTGATTTCCTGATATAGCTGGAGATTCAATAATTGAGTTAACTTGCCAATTCCTAATTTCCTGCATACAGCTTATCCATCTTTTACAATATGATGGATAGATTTTATTGATGGATTTGAATTGTTGCACACCAGCGCACAAGTTAAGTTGAGCATTTAAGACTTGTCCCCATGTTTTACGGTCTTGAAAATATTGAAGGTTGTAAGGTGATTTGTTGGGATTTAGCTTGTCTGTTTGTAAGCATATTATCCAGTAAGCTATTATGTGCCAATCGTCGTTAAGCCCTGCTAATAATAAATTTTGCCCTTGAGTTAGGAATTGGTGGTTTCTTTTCACTGGAAGGAAGGAAGCCTGTATTATCTGAATTGCTTTGTACAGATGTGGATTAAGTTCTATGCATTTTTTCTGAATCGAGATGCAATTGAATTTCTGGTCTGTCATATGATTACCTCTTAACTTATGTACTGAGGTTAGCGAAAACTATTTAGAGGCACAATCGCTGGGAGAATAACTCCTATAAAGCTTATATGACAAGCTTTTTGAAGCCTCTATTTTTTCCGATATGTTTTTTGCACCCAGAAATGTTGCCATGATGTATTCAGCGATGGCATCCACAGCATCCTATAACCATAAAAATCAAAGCAGCCGGGGTACACCAACTGCTTTAACGCTCTTCTATTACTCTGGAAAGATAATAATTTAAGCTAAATGAGGAAAGTCAGAGTTGATCAGAGAATTAGCGATCGCACTTTTAACCCTATTCCAAAATATTAGGCTTCCGGTTCAACACCAAGCGATCGCAATTGGGCAGTTAAGCGATCGGCTCTTTGTCTTTCCTGTTCAGCCCGTTGGGATTCTCGTTCGGCTCTTTCCTCACCAGTGAACAACAAATTACCCTGCAAATCCCACCAACGCAACCAGGGCAATTGGGCGTTTTGATAAACTCCATGCCATAAGCCTAACTCAACTCCCAAGCGCGTAATCGGATAATGCCCACGCTCATTTGCTGCTAATAACTGATATTGTCCACCAATTAATTTGTAAACTTCCACACTGGCTTTATTCACTTCATAAATGCCATAAAAAGCCGGATGAATTACCTGCTCATAAATCCAGAATTTGCCCTTCCAAGGAGTTTTATCTCGTTCTTCACTACCATCCCCAGAGACAAATTCTAAGGCAATCAAAGGAGCAATAAATTCTCGCCAGAGTACATAAGACCTCCGCGTTTGTCCATCGAACAAAGGCGGCACATTTCCGACATAAAACCAATCTGGTGCTTCTGCGCCTCGTTCTGGCGGGTCTGTCAAACGCCAGTAAATACCTAAGTCTTGACCGATACAATATTGACTATCAGGATGTAGTTGTTTAAGGACAGGTGTAATTGAATCAGTCAGTAAAATGCTTTGGGGATGCTCTTGCCCATTTTTCACAAAAGTACCATTGGACTCTGGTAGCTGCGTATGATCGGGGAAAGGAGTAAGGGCGGTGGATGGGTCAGTTGCAGAGTTCATAAGACTACCTTTACAGGATGTAAGGGTTGTTTGTAGTTTAGCAAGGGTAGGAGCAAAGAGAAATCTGAAATAAAAACTAAGTATTTTAGGCTACAGAAACCTCTGATGGCGATCGCAAAACAATACTTTCAAAGTACACGCAATAAACTAGGAATACTTTCGATCCCTTCCAAATCCCGAATTTCTGCTAAAGCTTGCCGAAAGTTACCTTCTCGCACATCATGGGTAACAACCACAATCTCTGCTAATTCGCCTTGAAAGCCAGTTTGGACAATTGACTCTAAGCTAACGCCATAGTTACCAAAACAAGTTCCCAACTTCCCGATAACTCCAGGTTGGTCATTTGTAAGGAAACGGGCGTAAAACCGAGTTATCAGTTCTGCCATCGGTGCAATTTGGCAGTATTCTTGATGTCCGCAAGCTATTAAAGGATTTGCAACTGCTGTATTGGTTTTGAGGACAGCAACTAAATTCAAAATGTCTGATGTCACAGCACTGGCGGTTGCACCAGCACCAGCACCGGGGCCGAAAAACATGACCTGTCCAATGGGTTCTCCTTCGACAAGAATGGCGTTGTAAACACCGTTGATGCTAGCCAAAGGATGAGCTTGAGGCACTAAAGTCGGATGAACTCTAACGGATAGAGGAGATGAGGGAGTATCACGTTTAGCGATCGCTAACAGTTTAATCACAAATCCCAATTTTTCGGCGTAGGCAATATCTGTTTTGCTGACTTGCCGAATCCCCTCAGTATAAACATCTTGTAGGTTGATGCGTCCACCAAAACCTAATGATGCGAGGATGGCAATTTTATCTGCTGCGTCTAAGCCATCAACATCAGCCGTGGGGTCAGCCTCAGCATAACCCAAGCGCTGGGCATCAGCTAAAACATCGTTGAAATTGCTGCCTTCTGTTTGCATCCGCGTCAGGATGTAGTTGGTTGTACCGTTCACGATGCCTGTTACAGTGTGAATGCGGTTAACACTTAAAGACTGCTTTAAGGGTTGAATCACCGGAATACCGCCACCCACAGCAGCTTCTAGCATGACGTATACGCCGGCTTGATTGGCAGTGGTAAAAATTTCTGCTCCAAACCGGGCGATCGCTGCTTTGTTGGCGGTGACTACATGCTTACCATTGCTCAAAGCTTTGAGAATTAGCGATCGCGCTGGCTCCAATCCGCCCATCACCTCGACAACTATATCTACCGCCGGATCGTTGACAATCGATTCTAAATCTGTAGTTAAGACTTCTGTAGATAATTCTACTGCACGGGGCTTATCTAGCGATCGCACTCCCACCCGATAGATTTCTATCTCTTGCAACAACGGGTGACGGCCAGCCTTATCTTGCAACAACTGCACTGTCCCCATTCCCACAGTGCCTAATCCGAGTATTCCTAATTTCACACCCACAATTTATGCACCCAATTAATTTTTAAGTGCTGAGTGCTGAGTGCTGAGTGCTGAGTAGTTAACAAGTATTTAGTACTTGACCACGCAGAACTGAGAACTCTTTCCTCAGCTATTTATAATATTGATAACAAAACAATTGTAGGGTAGGCATTGCCTACCCTACTAACTCATAACTTAGAACTGAAAACTCAGCACTCAGCACTCAGCACTCAGCACTTAGTAAGTTTCTACGTGCCAGCGACCGGCTTTTTTGATTTGCTTCTGGTAATCACTCCAGGTTACGCCTTCCTTAGCAGCAGCAGCAGTTAAGGCTGCATCAATACCTTCTTCCATACCGCGCAAACCGCAGATGTAGGTGTGGGTTTTTTCATTTTTAATCAACTGCCACAATTCATCAGCATGTTCTGCTACGCGGTCTTGAATATACATTCTACCGCCTTGGGGATTTTTCTGTTCGCGGCTGATGGCAGCAGTGAGGCGGAAGTTATCAGGATATTTTTGTTGAATTTCTTCCAGTTCTTCCTTATATAAAAGGTTTGGAGTTGTTGGTACACCAAATATCAGCCAAGAGAATCCTTTAAATTGGTATTCTGGGTTAGCGGCTCTTTCTGCATCTTTAAACTGCCGCCACAAGTAAGCCCGCATGGGAGCAATACCTGTTCCGGTTGCCATCATGATCACATTGGCTTCAGGATCTTGGGGTAACAACATTTCCTTACCCACAGGCCCAGTAATTTTTACCTCATCTCCAGGCTTGAGGAAACACAGGTGCGTAGAGCAAACCCCGTAGACTGTTTCGCTAGTTTCTGGGTGCTTGTACTCCAATTGGCGGACGCACAGTGATACTGTCTTATCATCCACATCATCGCCATGACGAGTTGAGGCGATGGAATACAGTCTCAGTTTTTCCGGTTTACCGTTCTTGTCTACTCCTGGTGGAATAATCCCAATACTTTGACCTTCTATATATTTTAAATTACTCTCAGATAGGTCAAATTTAAGGTGTTGAACAATACCAATACCGCCTTCTTTGACTAGCGGTTCATTAGATATTACCTTGCCAACAAATGGAGCATTGGGACGGTAAGTGTTAACAGGAACGTCACCGTGGTCTTTCTTGGCTTTCGCTTGAGTCATGGTGTTGCCTTTCTTGTCCTTGTTCTCTTCAGCACTATGAGCATTCACAGGTGTGGCTTTACCATTCCCTTCACTGTTAGCAGGTTGCCCAGATGTAGCTAACTCGCTGACAACGCTATTAGCATTCTCAAATGATGAGGCTTTACCATTAACTGGCTGTAGCGCAGTTGCAGGCTGGATGCTAACAATTGTGCCGCCTAGACGAGTGATACGTCGCATTTCTTGATTCATGCGGTTGTAAGGCACTCTGATGAACACACTGCCACTTTTCCGAATTGGGTAGTTAGTTTGATCAGTTTCTTCGCTCTGACGCAAACCCACTACTTCATAGAGGAAGATGCGGCTACCTAATTCTGTGTTGGCAGCACCCTCAACAGCACCTTGATTGTACATTCGTTCTACCACTCCGATAATTTACTTAACCGTTTTTCAAAAAAACTATTCCCATCCCATGCCAGCTTTAGTTTACCGGATTTTCGTTTCACAAAACTAGCCATGATGGGAAAACGGCATCATTAAATTAATGCCTTGCTAAGTACACTCACCAAAGACATGCAGGCATAGCAAAAAACACACCTGTTCACCTTCTAAGGTAAAGGATAAGTCTTGTGGAGAATGTTAATAATGAGTCAATTTAATCTTTTTTTCCTTAACTACCACCCCCATTAGGGATAGTACCGCAAGGTCTGTGTAGGCAGTTCATAGCCAATAATTTGACTAATGCAAGTTGTTGACTCATTCGTTAGATAGATTTTGGCTTTGAATAGTTCAAGCATTATCGAGCCGGAATTACAATTTAGAAAGTTAAAAAACTTGCTGCCAGACTAAATTATACCTTATAGACTTAAATTATATAGAGTCAGAAGTAGCAGAATGACAGCGCTGCAACAGTTACGGTGATGCTGATCCCCATTTTTAAATTAACAACTAAATCAACAAAAAATGATTCATGAACCATGCTAATTCTTCTTGACAGCAATCTTGTATGGGATACCCCCTTCTGTTAAAATCAAATATACCACTAGGATTAAATACTTACCGGCACCAACATTCAGGCTAGTCCGACGAGTAGCAACTTAATTATTTTGTTGTTTAACTCGCTTGGTGTCTTATAGATGTGCTAGGTAGCAAGAACGCAGGATAAACCAAAGGGGTAAACTCCTGGCTTCAGAATCTGCTGTGTGAAAAAATATTGAGACAATTTTAGTATTTTAGAGGAGATTTATGACAAATAAGCCGGAACGCGTGGTACTGATTGGAGTAGCCGGAGACTCTGGATGTGGGAAATCTACGTTTTTGCGTCGTTTGATAGATTTGTTTGGTGAAGATTTAATGACAGTCATCTGCTTGGATGATTATCACTCCTTAGATCGCAAACAACGTAAAGAAACTGGGATAACGGCATTAGACCCCAGAGCAAACAATTTTGACCTGATGTATGAGCAAATTAAAGCGCTCAAAAGTGGTCAATCGATTGATAAGCCGATTTACAACCACGAAACTGGCTTGATTGATCCGCCAGAACGGGTGGAGCCAAATCACATTATAGTTGTTGAAGGACTGCATCCTTTATATGATGAGCGGGTGCGATCGCTAATCGACTTCAGCGTTTATTTTGACATTAGCGATGAAGTCAAAATTGCCTGGAAAATTCAGCGAGATATGGCTGAACGCGGTCATCGCTACGAAGATGTGTTAGCACAAATCAATTCTCGCAAACCTGACTTTGATAAGTTTATCGAACCACAAAGAGAATTTGCCGATGTAGTTCTCCAAGTATTACCTACCAACTTGATCAAAAACGACACCGAGCGTAGAGTACTAAGAGTACGTATGCTTCAGAGAGAAGGTAAAGAAGGCTTTGATCCAACCTACCTATTTGATGAAGGATCAACAATTAATTGGACTCCCTGTGGACGTAAGCTAACCTGTTCTTATCCTGGTATGCAACTATACTACGGCTCAGATGTTTACTACGGCCGTTATGTCTCAGTACTAGAGGTGGATGGTCAATTTGATAACTTAGAAGAAGTAATTTATATTGAAACCCATCTCAGCAATACATCCACCAAATACCAGGGTGAATTGACTCACTTGTTACTCCAGCACCGTGAGTATCCAGGTTCCAATAATGGGACTGGTTTCTTCCAAGTGCTTACAGGTCTGAAAATGCGTGCTGCTTATGAGCGGTTGACAACTACGGAAGCAAAGTTAGCAGTTCAGGTTTAAAAGCAGCAATACTTGTGTCAAAGTTTGTGGGGGCGCTTCTGAGTGCCCCTCTTTTTTTTGTGTTATTAAATACATTTTGTCCACCAAATAATTAGTATCAATTGAGATTTTTTAAAGATACTTACCTTGTAATTAATGGTTTTTATCAATCTTAGGAAGATACTAACTACTGAAGTATAAATATTGTTATGATTTCATAAATTAACGTGAGTTCGCCAGCTTATGTGTTGTTCGCTTAATCGAGTGAATTACAGACCTCTTAGAGGTTTTACTGCACAAAACCATCCTTCTCCAACTTGGAGAGGAAGAGATTAGAACTTTCGTCCAAGTCAGGGAGAGGTTCATTGAACTCACGTTAAATATAGGTAATCGAACTAAATACTACATTTAGTCAGCGAAAATACTCAAATCGGGAGGAATTTGCTTTGTCTCGTCGATATTTATTTACCTCCGAGTCAGTCACCGAAGGTCATCCAGATAAAATCTGCGACCAGATTTCTGATACCATTTTGGATGCCCTACTGACACAAGATCCTAGCAGCCGTGTTGCTGCTGAAGTAGTAGTTAATACTGGTTTGGTGCTAATCACTGGCGAAATAACCACCAAAGCCAATGTGAATTTCGTCAATCTCGCCCGCAAAAAAATTGCTGAAATTGGCTACACTAATGCCGATAATGGCTTTTCTGCTAACAGCACCAGTGTTCTGCTGGCTTTAGACGAACAATCACCCGATATTGCCCAAGGCGTTAATACCGCCCAAGAAACCCGCCAACAAGATAGTGATGAACAATTCGACAAAATTGGTGCGGGCGATCAAGGTATAATGTTTGGCTTTGCCAGCAACGAAACACCAGAACTGATGCCCTTACCCATCAGCCTTGCCCACCGCATTGCCCGCCGATTGGCAGCAGTTCGCAAAACAGGCGAATTATCATACCTGCGTCCTGACGGTAAGACCCAAGTAACTGTGGTTTACGAAGATGGGCGACCAGTAGGTATTGATACTATTCTAATTTCCACCCAGCATACAGCCAATATTGGGGAAATTACGGATGAGGCGGCTGTACAAGCCAAGATTAAAGAAGACCTCTGGTCGGCAGTAGTCGAACCTGTTTTCGGCGACATTGACGTTAAGCCTAATGAGGAAACACGTTTTTTAGTCAACCCCACTGGCAAATTTGTCGTTGGTGGCCCTCAAGGAGACTCTGGTTTGACAGGACGGAAAATAATCGTTGATACCTACGGTGGTTATTCACGGCATGGTGGCGGCGCTTTTTCTGGCAAAGACCCCACCAAAGTAGACCGTTCTGCTGCTTATGCGGCTCGCTATGTGGCAAAAAATATTGTCGCTGCCGGGTTAGCAGAAAAAGTTGAAATCCAGCTATCTTATGCTATTGGTGTAGCACGACCAACAAGCATTTTAGTGGATACATTTGGTACTGGCAAAGTGGATGAAGAAACCTTACTGGAATTAATCAACCAGCATTTTGAACTGCGTCCAGCAGGGATTATCCATACCTTCAATTTACGTAACTTACCAAGTGAACGAGGCGGACGTTTTTATCAGGACGTCGCGGCTTACGGTCATTTTGGGCGGGCTGATTTAGACTTGCCTTGGGAACAGACCGATAAAGCCGAATTGCTGAAGCAAGCAGCAAACGAGTCACTTTCGGCAGTAGTTGCTCAGGCATTAACTTAGACTTATAGGCTACTGCAAAAATTTAGTTTATATAAGGGTAAAGGTAACTTCATAAATTGCCTATACCCTTTATTTATCTTTCAGCTGTCGCCCACAAAATTTAGTTAAAAATTGTTTGGCGGAAATTTGAGATAAAGGCAATGCGATCGCACGCATATCGATTCAGCCTAGAATCCTTTTGGAAACAATAATCACGAATAATACTTGACTATAGTTGAATTGTTTTTTTGCAGAATCTTAACCCTATGCGGGGCGTTAAGCTGTCGCATAGAAATTGGCAGACAACTATTGCGAGAGGAAATTATGCAAGATTCTCTGATTTATCAAGATATTCTTCAAAGAGGAAGATAGCAGGAAGCGCTAGCACTGATAAAATGCGAACAATTGCAGAAATTAACGAGAAAATTATCCGCCAACGTGCGGTAGTGTTGACAACTGAAGAGTTAAAAGCACGAGTTGTAGAAATCGGTGTTACGAAAGCTGCTAAAGAAGTTGATGTAATCACCACTGGCACTTTTGAGCCGATGGAATCAAGTGGTGCAATTATCAATCTTGGACATACTGACCCCCCGATAAAAATTCGCCGATGCTGGTTAGATGGCGTTCCAGCATACTCTGGTTTTGGGGCAGTAGATTTATACTTGGGTGCTAGTTGTGCTGTAGAGACAACGGATGGAGAAGAAGTCAGAGAACGTGGTGGTGGCCATGTAATCGAAGATTTGATCGCTGGTAAAGCTATACACGTAAAAGCGCAGGGACAAGTAACTGATTGTTACCCCAGAGCAAATTTTGAAACCACTGTCACCAGGGAAACAATTAATCAGTTTTATTTATTCAATCCGCGCAATCTTTATCAAAATTTTATTGTTGGTGTAAATGGTGGCGATCGCCCTCTCTTCACCTATCTGGGCCCTTTACAACCGCGTTTGGGGAATGCCGTTTACTCTAATCCCGGTGCTATTTCCCCCTTACTCAACGATCCTGATTTGCAACTCGTTGGTATAGGAACTCGAATTTTTTTAGGTGGCGGCATTGGCTACGTCGCTTGGGAAGGCACTCAGCACTTCCCCTTACAAAAGCGTTTAGCTAATCGTACACCCATTGGCCCTTCTGCCACTTTAGCTTTAATTGGTGATGCCAAGCAGATGGATGCTCATTGGGTGCGGGGTTGTTACTTCAAAAGCTATGGCCCCTCATTGATGTTAGGCGTTGGTGTACCACTTCCTGTATTAAACGAACAAGTAGTTGAACACTGTGCTGTCCAAGATCAAGATTTAGTAGCCCCAATAGTGGATTTTTCCATTCCCCGGCGCGTCCGTCCCACCTTTGGTTTGGTGAGTTACGCCCAACTCAAATCTGGGAGGATCACTATTGAGGGCAAAGCAATACGCTCTGCCCCCTTAGCAAGTTTATTTTTTTCTAGGCAAGTCGCTCTAGAGTTAAAAAAGTGGATTGAAGCAGGGACATTTACCCTCACAGAACCAGTTTCTCCAATTCCGATGGAGCGATCTTTTCTACCCCAAGATCGGCGGACGGATTTTTGAGCTTGGGGGATGGGGCAGGGAGCAGGGGGCAGGGAGCAGGGAGCAGGGGGCAGGGAGCAGGGAGCAGGGAGCAGGGAGCAGGGAGCAGGGAGCAGGGGAAGAAGGACTCTTTATTGATTCTTGAGCCATTCCCAATTCCCAATTCCCAATCCCCAATCCCCAATCCCCTACTCTTGAGTCGGTTTCGGTCGTTTGATGGGCTTAGGCGCAGGCGTTCTTGGTATAGGCTTTGATACTACAGAGGTGTCGCCGCTTGCGCCTGTTTTCTTGATAGGACGCGGGGTTTCGCCAGTGCGTCTGGGGGGGAATGGTTTTCTACCACCAGCACCAGCACCACCGCCACCGCCAGCACGAGGGCCACCTCTGAATGGTGGTTTGCGTTTTTTGGGCAAGTCAGCGATCGCTTCAGCTTTTTCTACTATTAAAACGTCAGCTTCTCGCTTGGCTTGGAAGTCCCAGAACTTTCCTACTGCTTTGGTGGTCAGGACACCCCTCAATTTCAACTTGAAATACTTGGGTTTGTCAGTTGGTTTGCGTGCAGCCTGTCTAATTTTGACTACTAAGCTCTTAGCGTCAAAAGACTGGTACACTACCTCACCACGAACAGAAAAACCACCATCTGTTACTTCTGATGAGGGAATCGCGGGAATTGTGCTTAATTCAGAATCTTCAGATAAGCCATCATCGGGTGTCTGTGATTGCAACTCTAAATCTGACTCGTCCTCATCTGTTGAGTTTTTAGCCAGATTTTCTGGCTCCCAAACTCCAACGATTTGGATATGCAAGGTGTCATTTTCTTGCCTTGTCCGTGGATATACTACCCACAAGTGTTCTTTTTCTAAGTCTAGATGATTCTTGACCAAGCTCATAATCCGCCCTAGGAGGACGGCATTGAGTTCTACACCATCTGTAGTTAGCAGCGTACCTTGAGTAAATTGTTCGCTGCTAGCATAATAGCGACCCCGGACTAATCCGATCGCTCGGTACTGCATCGGCTCGCTGGGAGGCGGAATCGGTTGCTGTCGATTGATTAAGTTCCCATTTGAGTCAGTCTCGCTGGGGTTGACAGGCAAATTTTCAACTTTAGGGGACTTGGTTACTATGTGAACATTAGAGGCAGCCTCTATGTTATTTGGACTCTTGTTAGAGGCAGAAGAATTGGAGGATTCAGGCAACGGCATCAGGTCGGAATTCATAAAAACTCCTTGCGGCGGAGACACATCCCATTGTGGGACTTTATAAAGGTAGCTGAAAAGAGCATTTGTGCGACTGATGAAAGTATATTTGCTTTTCACAAAGCCACACTAGGGTACTCTATACAATCTTAAAGGCGCTAAATTTAGTGTTTGTACATTAAACGTTTAATTTAGCGCCTTGACACTAGTTTGGGAAGCATATCATAGCTACAATTCTGACGGCTCCTCCTAAAGTCATCACTTACTTTAGCAGTGTAGATAGTTAATTGTTATAAAATTCACAGGCAATTGGCGGTATTCCGCAAAGTTTTGGAAATTTTTAACTTTACGATTTGTGTAAATGATAATGTCATTAGAGTTCAGGAGAAAGACAAAACTGTGTCTCAACCGCGCAATCGTTGGATAGTTCAAATAGTCTTGGTGCTGGCAGTTCTTGCTTTTGTGGGTGTTTCCGTGATTCCCATAATTGGAGCATTTAATAATACGCCATCCTCCACCCAAAATCCCGCTAGCACTAGAGGCACTTTGCCCTCCTCCGACCTAAAATCAAAACTGGAAGACGAAGTACGGGGTTATGAACTGGTTTTGCAAAGGGAACCGGAAAATCAAACTGCGCTTAAGGGTTTATTGCAGGCTCGGCTACAACTACTGAGTCAAAAAGAAAAAAGTGAGGTTAAACCAGCTGATATCCAAGTTGTCATCGAACCTCTTGAAAAGCTAGCCAAGTTGAATCCCGAAAAGTCAGAATATTCGGTGCTATTAGCTCAAGCTAAACAGCAAATAGGCGATCGCGAAGGAGCAGCTCAAGCTTATCGCTCGATTTTGTCTACAAAACCGGGCGATTTGAAGGCTTTGCAAGGAATGGTGGCTCTATTAATTAGTCAGCAACGCCCAGAAGCGGCTATTGGTTTGCTACAAGAAACCCTCTCTAAAGCAGCCCAAGCAAATACAATTCAGCCTGGAAGCGTCGATACAGTAGCCGTGCAAGTGCTGTTAGGTTCTGTTCACGCCTCCCAGAAACGCTACGCTCAAGCTAGCTCTGTATATGACCAGGCAATTAAGAAAGATCCGAAAGATTTTCGCCCCGTTGTCGCAAAAGCGATGCTCTTGAAACAACAGGGCAAAGACGCAGATGCAAAACCTTTGTTTGATAGTGCCGCAGCTTTAGCACCTGCTCAGTACAAAGACGAAATTAAAAAGGCAGCAACGGCTTCCTCTAAGCCTAATCCTGCTGTAGCTCCCACGCCTCCATTAGAAAGTACTCCGAAGTAGGGGAATTGGGGATTGGGGAATGGGGAATTGGGAATTGGGAATGGCTCAAGAATCAATAAAGAGTCCTTCTTCCCCTGCTCCCTGCTCCCTGCTCCCTGCCCCCTGCCCCCTGCCCCCTGCTCCCCGCTCCCCTCACACTCCCTCAATGGCAGCAACGACACCAAAGACTAAAAATAGGCATCCGCCTATAAAGGTGAGTTGACGCTCAGAAATGCGCCCGGCAATGATCTTGCCGCCGATAACTGCGATCGCAGCACAAATAGCATGTCCTAAAATTGCACCTATTGTGACTCCAATTGGATTATTGCCGGCTGCTAGGGCAATAGTGGCAATTTGGGTGCGATCGCCCCACTCTGCCATAAATGTCAACACAAAGGCTTCTATGATAATTGCTAAGGGAGTCTTTTTCTTTGGTAACTCCAAATCTGCTTTTTTCACCGCAGCTTCGGCTTCTTGTACAACTTCTGTATCACAAGCAGCACCAGACATCTTACTAGCGTCATATAACAGCTTGATACCAAAGGCAAGAAACAAAATTATTTCAGCGTAATGAATATAAACTTTTGGCAACAAAGATGCGGCTTGTCCAAATAACACCGAAAGGATTGTCATCGCGGCTAAAGCAGCTGTAACACCTATAAATACCAGCCGCCGCGAGTGATGCATTGCCAAAATTACAGCAATAAAAAATGTTTTATCGCCTAGTTCTGAAACTGTAATTAATAATAAACCTGCGGTAAAAGCTGTTAACACTCTCTCAAGCTCCTGAAGAATCCTTTACCGATGTGAAGCTTGATGAGAACCAAAAGACCTCACCAAGTTTACACTTTTCGGTGTGAACTTAGTGAAGGTCTCGCTTTCAAATATTGATTATTCGCCATCTGAACCAGGCTCATCGCCAGTATGTTGATTCAGATGTACTGGCTTTTATTTTTTTGCCAGCAGCTACTCCCCTTCAATGCGATATTGATTATACATCTGTTATAAGTAGGAGTCAAGAGAATAGGTAATGTAGAGGTAGCCCTTTCAAGGTGCGTAAAGATTTTGGTAAATAGATTCCTCTTTGAGTGTTCCAAAAAATAAATGATCCAAAACCCGTCATTGCGAGCGAAGCGAAGCAATCCTAGCCCTTGCGATTGCTTCGCTTCGCTCGCAATGACAATTGAGCATTTTTTTACTTGGAGTCTCTTTAAGCTCTATACTCTGTGTCTTCTGTGTCTCTGTGGCTAAAAAAATACTTTTGAACCGCAGAGGCACAGAGATTGCTGAGAAAAAATAAGAGATTTTTAGTTATCAGTTAGACTAGGGCTGGTGTATTGGCACGCTTAACTTGAGGTGTAGCAACCATCCGCATTCCGGCTGGTGCGGCTAAAGTTAACCCACGGCGCACAGGACGCACAGGACGCTTATTTACCAACGATAGTTGAAAGTCAGACAGAACAGTTGCCAAAACAATTTTCATTTCATACTGGGCAAATGCCATCCCAATACAGCGACGATTACCACCACCAAAGGGTAAATATTCATAAGGAGAATATTGCCTTTCTAAAAAGCGTTCTGGCTTGAATTGCCTGGATTGCGGGTAAACTTCTTCTCGATGATGGGCTAAATAAATACTGGGGACTATTGCCGTTCCCTGTGGCAGTTCGTAGCCCATAACTTGAAGTGGAGTTTTCACAAGCCGCACGAAAGCAGTCATGACAATTGGGTAAATTCGCAATGTTTCTTGGCAAACTGCTGTCAAATAGGGCAACTTAGCCACAGTACTCAAATCGGGGTTAACTCCAATGGTGTTGAGTTCCTGTTGCAACTTCTCCCGCACCTCTGGTAAATGGTCAATCCAGTACAAAGCCCATGTTAATGCAGAAGCGGTAGTTTCATGTCCCGCTACTAGGAGTGTCATTAACTCGTCGTGTAATTCTTGATCTGACATGCCTTGACCATCGTCGTAACGAGCAGCCATCATCAAACTCAGGATATCTTGACGATTTGGATCTGGTTGGGCCCGACGTTCTCGAAGCAGAGTATAAATAAGTTGATCAATTTTTTCTCGTTGTTGCAGAATCCTACCCCAGGGACTCCACGTACCAAAATCTTTTTGCATGAACTGGAAAAAGAAGGCGCTGGACATTATCGGTGAACTGATGAAGTCTAGTAATTCACTTAGCGATCGCCTCAGTTCTTCAAAAAGCTCTCCTTCTTCCATTCCAAATACAACCCGTAAGATAACACGCAAAGTAATTTCTTGCATCGACTCACGAATCTTGAAAGGCTTGCCAATTTGCCATTCATTACTCACCTGTCGGGTTATTTTACAGATATCCTCACCATAAGCCCGCATTCTTTCGCCATGAAAAGGAGGAGCTAAAAGTTGCCTCTGACGCTGGTGGCGATCGCTATCCGCTAACATAAAAGAGCGATCGCCAAGCAAAAATTTTAGTCCGATGTTCCC
This sequence comes from Nostoc sp. UHCC 0252, assembly GCF_034931145.1. Taxonomy (NCBI): domain Bacteria; kingdom Bacillati; phylum Cyanobacteriota; class Cyanophyceae; order Nostocales; family Nostocaceae; genus Nostoc; species Nostoc sp. UHCC 0252. Next base: position 70,839 of record NZ_JAYGHE010000006.1, read on the forward strand.
TCTTCCAACCTCAAAATGGCTCGAATCAGCAGTAAAAATCTGCTCAAGGGCTTGAGGTTGACTAAAGTACACAACATGGTTATCTCCACGAGTACTTCTGATTGTGAAAGTGTCACCATAGATTTTGGCAAAATCATCTATATATTCCACTGGCTGAGTAATAAACTTGATCATCCGCAACCAGCGCGGCATTTGAGGCCCATCAGGCAGATTGTAAGTTGCTGTCATGGAATTTTCTGGAATTAATGACTTATGAATTTTATTGTTACGAGTTTTCATGTTATTTAGGGTTACAGAAAGCGGTATATTCATCATTGGGAACTGGGAACTGGGGACTGGGAACTGAAAAAGAAGAAAAAGAGGATAATAATAACTCTTGTACAGACGCGATTAATCGCCTCTCTACTCCTAACTCAGCACTTAGCACTCAGTACTCAGCACTCAAGAGGCAGCATCGGAAGCAAGCAGTGCCAAAAATCATCGCTATTCTCAACGGTAAAGGAGGAGTCGGTAAAACGACTACCGCAGTCAATCTGGCTGCAAACTTTGCGAAGAAAAAAAAGGTGTTGCTGATTGATGCAGATATTCAAGGTTCTGCCAGTTGGTGGTTTGGGCGCAGTCAGCAAGGAATGGGATTTGATTTATCTCAAGAAACAGATCCGACACTTTTAAGTGATTTAGGAAAGATAACAGGTTACGATTTAGTAGTGGTGGATACGCCTCCGGCGCTGCGCTCTGAAGCATTAGTGGCGGTAGTTGCGATCGCAGATTATCTAGTTTTGCCTACGCCCCCATCCGCAATGGATTTAGCTATCCTCGTGGAAACAGTTAAGGAAGCCGTCATCCCCGTGGGAACCCCCCATCGGGTACTGCTTACCAAAGTCGATACGCGCAGTATTGGGGAAGCGCTAGAAGCAAAAAACACTCTCACTAGATTAGGTATTCCTGCTTTTAATACCTTTATCCGTGCTTATAAGGCTCATGAACGAGCGGCACTTGAGGGTGTAGCGATCGCTCAATGGCGAGGAAGTAATGCACGAGAGGCGGAGTTAGACTACCGTCGTGCGGCTGATGAATTACAGCGTGATTGGAGAAAATAATAATGGCTAGGAAACAAAGTCTCTCTGATTTATTACAAGAAGAGGCGCAAAAATTTACACCCCCAGAAGGTGAATCTGCGATCGAAGTTACAGCAGAAGCAATTGCCGAAGAACAAGCTTCATCCGATCAGGAATCCTCAGAACAAATACCTGAGCCGAATTCTACTAGGCGCACAAGTCCTACTAAAGCTGATTTAGAAGCAACTGTCAAAGAATTGGCAATTAATTTAGAAAAAAGCCAAAAAAAGGAATCATCTCTAGAGCAAGAAATTGCTGATTTGCAATCAAAATTATCTAAACAACAAACAGTAGCATCGGAACAAAAATTATTAGCACAACAGGTAGCCAAAGAACTGGAAGAAACCAAAAAAGCAGCTTTGCAACTAGCTGAAGCAAATTCCCAGCTTATAGAAGAAATTAATGCTTTAAAACAAACAGCAGAAGATAATTCTAAAAAACTTGTTGTCAAAGAAACTAGTGCAATAAAACCAGTAAAAGATCACTACAATCCACTTAACTACAAAAAATCACATCGATCATCGGAAACACTAGCTCAAAATCAACCACAAAATCAACCACAAAATCAATCAGATAACTATCCTGATAGTTCTAATGAGATGTGGCTACTTGACTAGTAAAACTTGACTCCAATCCAGCTACAATTAACCAAACTAGTAGGGGTAACTCATAAATTGCCCCTACTGTGCCCTTTATTGAAGAAGAATTCAGAAGTCAGAATTCAGGAGTCAGAATGAATGAGTGGGGGATTCAGACCCACCACTCGATTCTTGCACCACTAAATCGGGGATTTAGTGGGGGAGCAAAAACGCCATTTATTCATCCGCCACTCGCTTAACCTTCTTCTGAATTCTGGCTCCTGACTCCTGAATTCTGTTCGTTAAAGTTCATTATTAAGTCCCCGTTCGCGTAGCGTCCCCCAGGGAACGATCAACACCTAAAGTCCATTGCCAATCAAAATAAAGGATGCCCAGTAGTACGGATGGCTAAAATTACTAGCTGCCGTCGCAGGTGCATTGTGACTTCTTGCTTTCCAGTTTCCATTAATTAATGAGACTTGAGCTTGCCGTAAGGTTTCAGCTTTAGTCAACTTATCGGTGGAAAGTATACCATAAAAAGCACTCATAAGTGCTTGTGTCCCACCATCATCTACAGACCACAGGGAGGCGATCGCAGCTTTAGCACCGGTTTGTTGCATCTGATAGCCAAAGCCCAAAATTTCCTCACCGTTACCTAGCTTGCCTCCCAAGCCGGTTTCGCAGGCGCTCAACACTACCAAATCTACATTAGGAAGTGACCAAGTAGCGACATTTCTAAAGTTAACGCGATCGCCATTCCCAAATAAAATAAACGAATCTTCTGGTTTACCCACCACAAAAGCTGCATGAGTTGCTAAATGGACAATTGTATAATCATCCATTTGGGGTACAGCGACTTTGGGGCTAAAAGCATCGTCTAAAAGCTTCGTAGTCTCAGGAACCGTAGCGGCTAAATTTTCCACTTCCTGCGTTGCAAAGGGCAAACCAGCAAAAGCAACCTGTCGATTTCCAACTTTAATTTGATAATTTCCTTTAGTAAAAGCACCAGCTAAAACCCGCAAAGTAGATTGTTGTGGGGTATTTAAGTCAGTCAGACTGGCAGAGGTAATATGATTGACACCCAAACGCTGCACTAGCCATTGTTTGCCATCATATAAAGCAGTCAAAGGAATATAGCGTAACTGGTCATCTGGAGCGTAAATTAGAGTTTGTGTACCTGAAAGCTTCAGGTCTTTCTCTATGGGTTGAATTAGCCAGTCATACAATTGGCGTGCAGGTGCTTTGATATTTCGGCTGGGATTAATTAAAGCTTGGCGAAAAGCATCAATTGTTTGATAGAGGTTTTCGCGTTTTATAGCAACTGTGCGATGAATTGGTGGAGATTCAGGAGTGACTAAGACCAATTCCAAGCTATCTTTTAAAATCAATGGATAGAGGATTGCAGACTTTTGAGGCAATCTTGCCAAATTATCCCGAAGTTCGTTGAGATTCTCCAAATCCAAATTTTGTCGTCTAGCTGTCCGGCTAATTTGCTCTACCTGTGCTTTTACTGAAGGACTATTGATAAATTCGTTAAATTTATCCAAAAGTTGCTGTTGGTTTAAGACTAATTGCTCAATGCGTTGTTTCTGTTCGAGCGATCGCTCTTTGGGAGAAATTTTCCGTAGTGCTGTCAGTTCTTTACCCAACACAACAGCACTATTCACAGTTTGATCCAACTTTTGTTTAATTGGTTTTTCTGTTGCCGCTATATTAATACCTTTGGCAGTACGTTGATTACCTGGCACAGCCTGAAGATATTCCTCTAGTTCTTCAACTTTGAGTAAATCCATTGTCCTTTGTGCTTCAGCAACGCGTTCTTGTTTGAGCAATCGTTCGCCCAAAATGCGATATGTCTGGCTAACAGTTATGCTGTAAGCATCTGGTTGTGGCGCATTAAGTAGTGATGGATTCAAGCGAGCTTTTTCACGATTAATCAAGCAATGCTTGTAGAAAAAAATTGCTAACTCTGGTTGATTTTGGATATCAAACAAGTAACCTATGTTACTGTAAGTTTTGCCAAGTCGAACCAAATCCCCAAGTTCTCTATTAATTAATAGGGCTTGCTGATAGGATCGAAGTGCTTCAGGATACTTTCTTTGACTTTGGTAAATTCTGCCGATGTTATTAAATGTTACGGCTTCCCAAGAGCGCTCTCCAACTTCCAGGGCTATAGCTAATGCTGTTTGTAATCTCTGCAACGCTTCTTTCGATTGACCTTGCCGAGATTCTTTGATAGCTTCTTCATTAAGCCTTTCAATTTCTGAAAGCTGATTATTCTTGGGTAAAGCTTGAGCTTTTTCTCCAGAGTTGTATCTCAACCTTGTATTTGAGCTTACCTGCTTATTGTCTGGGTACGTCATCCCCAAACCTAGTAAACTCAGTAGAGTTAAAGTAATAACATTAACATATAGGAGATTAGGCTGCATAACAAAAATACTCCCTAGACTCGGAGTGTAAATATTAAATCAATAAGTCATGGAACGCAATTAATTTTTATGTTTATGCGATTCCATTATTTGGAAAATTTATAGGTGTTTAAAAAAATGAAAATGTCAGAAGAAAAACCCAGCCAACCAGAATTACCACCCACTACCGCCCTCGATAATCCATCAAGCTATGAATTTGGAAATTGGTTTGAATATCCCGTGAGAGTGCAACCTCACCACACTGATTATGCAGGTGTTGTCTGGCACGGTTCTTATGTAGCTTGGATGGAAGAAGCACGAATGGAATGCTTACGATCTATAGGGATTGACTTTGCTGATTTAGCCGCTATAGGTTGCGATTTACCAGTTGTAGAACTGTCGTTGCGTTATCACCGTTCAATTCAATTGGGTATGGCAGTGCTGGTAAAAACGCGCATGGCTGAAGTAACTGGTGTTCGAATTAATTGGGATTATGCCGTAGTCTCAACTGATGGACAACAATTGTATGTTACTGCTAAGGTGACTTTAGTCGCTTTAGATCGTGAAAGAGGCAAGATTATGCGTCAGTTGCCGCCGAGTTTTAAGGATGCATTAGCCAAAATTTCAGCATTAAATAGTGATTGACCAACAAGGGTTACAAGTAGTAAAGGCAATTCCATGAATTGCCCTTATTACTTGTGTAGTTAATTTTAATTTTTTATTTAGCACTCTGGCAGATAAATGTTAATTTTTTACTTGCCGCTTTGAATGTTTGATAAACTTTGAGCAAAGTGCATTATCTGATGCCAAATCTCTTGTGGAGTAATGCCAAAACTAATATTTAATAAAATAAGAATCGCAGCAATAGTTAATGCATTTTTTACAGTTGCTTTCAACAACTTCCACAATATTACAAAAACAATCCAAGCTACAATCAAAGTAGCAATCATAATCTATAAATTCCTCTAACAATAGCCCTTATCTGAGAAGGGGTTTATTCAGAAAGGGTAAATTTTATCTGAAGTAAAAACTACTAATGCTAAAGCTATTAGACCTAATTTGAAATAGATACTAAAGCCAAAGTTTTTTGTCGAACTGTGCCAATGTTATATTATCTAAAAATGAGGCCATAATTCAGATGAGAGGCAACTTATTTGGCAATTTGGCAGAATTATTGGAAAGACTTTTTTAAAGAGGAGTGCGATGTCTGAAGACATGCCTTACGGCTACGCATTTACAGCGCTTCCGGCTATTATGCAATATATTTTTCTCCTTGCCCCTCTCTTATCATTGCTTTCAGCTTTTAGGATGTACCTCATAGCTGGCGGAAGTGATGTATTAGAGTTGAAGAGAAAGTGCGATAGCGAAGCGCTGACTTGTCAGTTCGCATTTGTGATGTTGAATAAGTGCTATAAGTAGTTAAACATAATTAATTACACAATGTCATTGCGAATGTAGCGTTCGCGTTAGCGTCTCGTAGAGAAGCGAAATGAAGCAATCCCAGCCGCAAGCGAATTGCTATCTCTACGAGACGCTCCGCGAACGCTTCGCTCGCAATGACTGTAATTAATTTTGTGTGGTTACTTACCAGGGCTATTTCATTTACAATTAAAGAAAATATACTTAAACAATCGTTATGAATTCTTTCTCATCTGTAACACCACAAATTAAAAACCAAGACAATAGCGAAGTATTAGTAAACGTTATTGTTAAACAAGGTAGTGATGGGAGAATAATTGCGATCGTTCCAGGTTTACCAGAACTACAAGTAGAAGCAAGCGATCGCAAAACAGCCCTAAGCCAAATTCAGCAACGACTAGAAACCCATTTAGCAGGAGCAGAAATTGTTTCTTTACCTATTAAATTACCATTTGTTGAGCCGAAAAATCCTTGGTTAGAAATGGCTGGAGTTTTTAAAGATGACCCACAATTTCAACAAATGCTCGAGGCTATTGAAAGCTATAGACATGAATTAGATAGAGATATAGAAGATGATTTTCCACAAGAGTAGGATAATATTTGCTTCAGTATAAATAAAATGACACTATGGGTGCTTGATACTGACCATATTTCCCTACTACAAAGAGGACATCCAGTTGTTATTAGCAAAGTAGCTGCTGTCAATCCTTCAGAAATTTCAGTCACAATAATAACTATTGTCGAGCAGATGTACGGTCGTTTAGATGTTATCAAACGAGCAAAATCAAAACAAGAATTAGTCACAGCTTACGCTTTATTGAAAGAAACATTTAATCGGTTATGTCAAGGGAATATTCTTGATTTCGATGAAGCAGCATTTGATATTTATAACAAACTACGTGCAGCAAAAGTTCGTATTGGTACACAAGATTTAAGAATAGCAGCAATTGCGCTTTCTGTAAGTGCTACAGTTGTGACGCGCAATCGTAAAGATTTTGAAAAAGTTCCTGGTTTGAAAATTGTGGATTGGTCGATACCTTAAGACTTTGCGATCGCATTTGTGATTTTGGAGAAGTGCGATGTCTGACGACAAGCCTTACAGTTACGCATTTTCGATATTGGGGAAGTGGATATTTGACCGTTAGCCTTCAGCATTAGGCTGAAGGCTAAATAGGAATTGGTCAAGAACCAGAAAATCTGCCTTTTTGGTATCTGAGTGAAGGTTTTTATCGCACAGAAATTATCCGAGGGTGAGCTTCTAACTTTTCAATCGCTGCTAAAACTTCTTGTCTTGCCCATTTATCTGCTGCCAAAATGTCATCTAAAGAGGGATTTGCATGGTTATCATTTTGATGGCGATCGCACACCCATTCGATACACCGGGGAATATCTAAAAAGCGAATTTTTTCATCTAAAAATAAAGCTACAGCTTGCTCATTTGCAGCATTTAACACGGCTGGCATCGAACCACCAGCTTTACCCACAGCATAAGCCAACTGCATACAAGGATACTTTTGGTGATCTGGTTCACGGAAGGTTAAGTTTCCAGCCTTGACTAAATCTAGTCGTTCCCAATCGGTATAGATGCGATCGGGCCAAGATAGCGCATACAGCAAAGGTAAGCGCATATCTGGCCAACCGAGTTGGGCTAAAACGGAAGTATCTTGCAGTTCGATCAGTGAGTGAATAATGCTTTGGGGATGAATGACAATTTCGATATTGTCATAATCCAACCCAAACAGGAAGTGAGCCTCAATGACTTCCAATCCTTTATTCATCAGAGTAGCAGAGTCTACTGTGATTTTTCGCCCCATCGACCAATTAGGATGTTTGAGGGCATCAGCAACGGTTACATCTGCTAATTTCTCTACATCCCAGTCTCGGAAAGCCCCACCAGATGCAGTTAGCAAGATTTTCCGCAAGCCTGCCTTTGGCACACCTTGAAGACATTGAAAAATTGCCGAATGTTCGGAATCGGCTGGGAGTAATTTTACACCGTGTTTTTCAACTAGGGGTAGAACTACAGGGGCCCCAGCAATCAGGGTTTCTTTGTTCGCTAAGGCGATATCTTTACCAGCTTCAATAGCTGCGATCGTGGGTAGTAACCCAGCACAACCAACGATCCCAGTCACAACAGTTTGAGCATCGCCGTAGCGAGCAACTTCTATCACTCCGGCCTCACCTGCCAGTAGAATCGGTTGAGGATCGAGGTCAATGATAGCTTCTTTAAGCGCTGGTAATTTATCTTCTGAGCAAATTGCCGCTATTTTCGGGCGAAACTGCCGAATTTGAGCAGCTAACATCTCTACATTGCTCCCAGCTGCCAATCCCACAATCCGAAACTGATCTGGGTACTGAGTGACAATATCTAAAGTCTGAGTACCGATAGAACCAGTGGAACCAACAAGAGTAATCGCTTTCACAATTGCTTAAGGATTTACAGACAACTTCCACTATAAATTGCTGGGGACTCTTTCATAACAGCAATCACTATAATCGATACACTGACGCGGACGAGTAGAGACTCAGTGAGGGGGAGATCGGGGATACAAAGGGAAATTTATCCATTTTTCCTGGCTGTGCCAACCCCAATCGGTTGATTTTAACTCGATAGACTGCTAGACATCAAGCAATACGCTTGGGTTAAGGGCTACTTGTACAAAATCGTGGGTTTTGAGACGCGATAAATCGCCGTCTCTACAAGTGTTTTGGTCTTATCTGAACTGTATTGAGACATAAAGTACTAAATTTGCTCAATTTGCAGATAACTAGACAAAAATTGTATTTATAAATACTATATTTTAAGAGATAAACTCAGAGAAAATTGTCAAAAGTAACCAAATAAGAAACAATTTCAATTAATTGCTAATTTATCCAGTTTGTTAATTATGTTGGTGGAAACTTTAATATGCAAAATGTTACTCATAAATTGCTGTGTTACAGCCATAGGTACAAGAATGCATAAAGGAATTTGTTGAAGCACTCAACCCTATGGTCAAAGTTCAGATAGTTATAAAAAAAGTTTTATGGAATAATGATTTCCTATTTCCAGCAGCCTTATGGCTTGCCAGTCGAATATTCATCTGGACTGCTATGTTGCTGGTTGCGCCAAAAATCCCCTTACCAGCAGAAGAGTTCTTGCCTCGTTTTGGCTGGGGGGTTTTTGATGCTTGGGATAGTATGCATTATCGAGCGATCGCTACTTCTGGATATGAATTTGTCAACGACGGCAAACAACATAACCTTGCCTTCTTTCCCCTGTTTCCCTTAAGCATCTGGGTTTTGATGAAGCTGGGCTTACCGTTTGAATTAGCGGGTACGTTAATCAACAACTTGGCATTTTTCGCAACCCTTTACTATTTGTACTTTTGGGTTAAGGAGCATTATGGCATCGATGCAGCGCAGTGGACTACTACTGTGGTTTCTTTATATCCATCATCCATGTTTACGGGAGTGATTTACACAGAGGGGCTGTATTTATTTTTGAGTACGGCGGCTTTGCGGGCGTTCGATCAAAAGCAGTATGCTTGGACTACCCTTTGGGGGGCGATGGCGACAGCAACACGTCCTACAGGTATGGCACTAATTCCAGCATTTGCGATCGCAGCGTGGAAAGAACGCCGACCACTCATTGCCTATGTAGCTGGCTTTGCTACCGCTATTGGCATACTTCTATTCAGTTTGTATTGTGCGATTTATTTTGGTAGCCCTTTAGCATTTATCGAAGCACAACGGGGATGGCGACCAAGTTTGGGGTTTGATTGGCAAGGTTGGTTAAATATGCTGATGCAAATTGTAGTCGGCACAAATAATTGGCAATATGGCTGGGTTCAAAAACCATCTGGCGGCATTGAAGACCCCTGGTATCTTTTGTTATTTGGCGCGATCGTTACCAGTGGCTATCTTTTTTGGCGTTTCCGTCAACATTTTAGTTCTCTAAAATTATTCTATAGCTTTTATGCTTTAGTCTTATTTTTGCTCATTCTGGCAAGTGAAGAGTGGATGAATAACTTCCTCAACTTGTTCATGGTTTTGGGTGGTGGCTATATGTTGTGGCGCTTACGCACGAAACTTACCACAGTTACAGTCATTTATGGTTTTTGCGGTATTGGTTTGCTGTTAGCCTCTGGAGGTACTATCTCCTTGAGCCGTCTTGCTTATGGTATTGTGCCTTTGAATATAGCTATTGGTGTGCTGCTATCTCGCCATCCTCGTCAGGGATATTTAATCTTGGGCGTTTTTGTGACACTACTAGCCAAAATAGCTGTAGGATTTGCTCAAGAACATTGGGTTGGTTAGAGATTTGATTCTTTATTGGTGAGAAGTTGAATTTAAATTCCCTAATGAATGTATCCAATCCGAGGAAAATAGCTCTAGCTGCATTATTTTTCGGTGTAGCTGCCATATCTTTTGGCTCTATTTTCGTGAAATTGAGCGAAACTCAACTTAGCCCCAACGCCACTGTATTTAATCGCTTGTGGCTTGCTAGTGTATTTTTCTCCATCTGGAATGGATACAAAGCGGTACGTCAGCGACTTTCCTTAGACAAGCCTGTAGAACAGCAATCTTACACCAGGCAGGATCTTTGGCTATTGGGAAGTGCCGGCATCTTTTGGGCTGGCACTTTAGTCTTGTTGGCTTGGTCGCTGACTGAAACTAGCGTTGCAATTTCTAGTGTGTTGCATAATCTTGCCCCGATATTTACTAGCTTAGGGGTATGGCTGTTATATCGTAAGGGTTTTGAGAGCAAATTTCTGATTGGGATGGTTATCGCCCTTGGGGGAGCGATCGCTATTGAATTTGATGAGTTGCAAATCGCCACAGATGAAGATCAAGGGGGTTTTGCTGCGATCGTTTCTGCGGTTTTCTTGAGTGTATACCTACTCTTGGTAGAAAAATTACGAACTAAATTTTCTCCGGTAACAATCCAGTTGTGGATCGGTGCGATCGCTGCTTTAGTCATCTTCCCCATACTTTTATTCACTCACGATCGGATTTTCCCTTCTACAGCCAGTGGGTGGCTTTGGGCCATTTCCCTAGCACTGATCTGCCAAGTTTTAGGTCATGGGCTTTTAACCTATAGCCTTGCCAAGTTTTCCTCTGTGGTTGTCTCCTTGGTGCATCTTTTAGAGCCAGTATTTAGCGGCATTTTCGCTCTGATAATATTTTCAGAAACATTAACTTTTTCAAATTGGGCAGGTTTCGCTCTAGTTTTAATGGGTTTATACTTAGCCATATCTAGCCAAGCTGCTGTTAATTTGCCGTCTCAGGAATCAGTCAAAACTATAGTTAACACTTTCGTTAAAAGTATGACGGGCAAACTATTGTTCATAAAGCAGCAATTCTCCGAAACACCAGCTTTACTGGGGGCTATTTCATTATTTGTTGCCTTGATTCCCATATCTTTGGCACCATCTCTAGCAAAATTGTGTGAACAAGAAATTGGTGCAAATGCTGTAGGGTTTCATCGCAGTTGGATCGCCGCAGTTGTCTTTGGGCTGTGGAATGGACTTGAGGCTTTGCGTCGCAAACAATCCGATCATCAACCTATAGAACAGAAGCCTTTTACAAAACAAGACCTATGGCTGTTATTAGCAATGGGAACTGCTGCAACAACCTCCCTATTGTTGTGGGCTTGGTCACTGAGTCAAACTAGCGTCGCTAACGTGGCTTTACTGTCTAATTTGAACCCCTTATTTGTTGCTGCGGCTGGGTATCTGTTATTCGGTCGGCGCTTCGATAACAGATTCATTATTGGTTTGGTCATAGCCTTGGGTGGAGCGATCGCGTTTGAAGTTCATAAGATGCAATTTGCATCTGACCAAATACTTGGTGATGCGCTAGCATTTCTAACCGCAATTTTTATTGCCACCTATTTGCTGCTGATAGAACAACTCCAAGCCCGATTTACTACCGCAACCATAATGCTCTGGCGTTGTGGTGTGACTACAATGTTTCTCTTGCCCATCCTCCCATTCATTGAAGAGAGATTGTTTCCCTATTCTTGGATGGGGTGGTTTTTCATCATTTTTCAAGCTCTCTTCTGCCAAGTGTTGGGTCAGGGGCTTATAACTTATAGTCTCAGCAGAATCTCGTCAAGCGTCGTCGCCGTTACCCTTCTCCTCAATCCAGTCTTGTCTTCCATTTTTGCTTGGTTCATCTTTTCAGAACAGGTAGGTTTGTTTGACTGGGTAACTTTTGCCGTAGTTTTAGTAGGTATTTATTTAGCTCAATCTAGTCAATCCACTGTTCAAATAACAAACGAAAGCTCGTAGTAGAGAAATTTTATTTCTCTTTGCCTTTTACTTTCTAAGATATCCAGATGTTTAACTTATGGTGAAACTAGTGTAAATCCTTTAGCTGTTCCTATGATCTTGCTCCCAGTTAAATCGATTTGCTGTAAAGCCGCATCGTCTAATAGCAAATAAGATTTATTAGATAACATTTGTTGTAAAACTGGCACAGTCGCAGCAGTTACCTTGCGATCGCTATAAAAATTTAAGCTCGGACGATTATAAGCAAAAGAAGTGTAAATTTCTTTTCCGGGTGGAACATTTGCTCGAATTAAGTTTGCTACTGGTTTAACTGGGAAAGCTTCATTTAATTCCCAAATCCATGATTGCGAACTCATCAATAGTGCTAAAACTAAATACATTCCAGAAAATAACACTGGAATAAAGTTGCGATCGCGCTGTTTAACTAGCCATGCTGCGATGCCCATACTTATTGCCAAAACAATACTCATGACTATTAAAATAGGTTCTTTTTCAATAAAAAAGTAAACACAACCTCCTAAACCAGCAATAGAAATAATAGCCAGAAATATTGTCAAACTTCGTCCCTTAAAATGGTCATCCTGCCAAATTTCGCTAAGTTTAGCACCAATTGCCAAAGCTAAAAATGGATATACAGGCATAACATACCACGGGAGCTTAGTTCTCATTAAAGAGATAGTTAATAAATAAGTAATTGTGCCGATAATAATTAGGCGACTCCAAGTAGTATGACGTTTTTTCCAAGCAAGATAGAAACTTCCTGGTAAAAATAATAGCCAAGGAAAACTATATTTAATTAACTCAATTAAATAATACCAAGGAGGCCCGCTATGACCTTCAACAGATTGTGTAAGGCGAGCAAAAGTTTGTGCTTGAAAGTTAACTTGGAAGAAATTTCCCCCATAATATTGCCATTGAGCAGCAAACCAAGCGATCGCTGGCGCATTTCCTAAAAACATTCCTACTAATAAATAGGGGCTGGTTAACAAAGCAAACTGCCGATCTGCAATGAGGAATAAACAAGCGATCGCTCCTAGTGGCAAAACCATCATCCCTTTAGTGAGAGTTATTAACCCTAGACAAAATCCCACACCGAGAGCATACCGACGATTTTGACGTGCTTTTAGCAAACAAAACAATAACAACAAGAAGAAGGTAATAGTTGCGCCATCTAGCATTGCTAGCCTTCCGTGACGCACTACAGGCAACATCGTCAGGTAAACTAAAGCGGCAAACAAAGCTGGTAAACTTTGGTTAAAAAGCAAACATCCCACCAAGTAAAGCAAAGGCACTCCCAAGGCAGTTAATAGTGCACCCGGTAGACGTGTTGTCCACTCATTCACGCCTCCGATGGAGTAACTCCAAGCAATTAGTAAGTGCATCAGGGGTGGCTTATTATGATAAGGCTCACCTCCCAAGGTGGGGTAAAGCCAACGCATTGAACCAAGTGGGGCACGCCAGATTTCACGGGCAACCTGTGCCACAGTGCCTTCATCCCAATCTCGTAAAGGGGAGTTTCCTAAAAATATCAGCCATAGAACTAGAGATATTAGCAGTAGGCTAAATAACCATTCTTTTTCTCGGAATAGACGCATATAAAATCGGGATAATCATCTCAAAGACTGTAAGGCGGTATTTTACCCCAGATTATGCAATGGAAGTTTGGTTACTTTTTTAAAAGGGCGTTTATATGGTGCGATCGCTCAAAATGCCAGAATACTAAAAATTACTTATAGCCAGGATACTTTGACTAAAACAACTATGTGGCAGGTTGACAAAGCGATATAAGCGTATGATCTTAGAGCGTTTAGAAGGTAAACCAGATGAATAACCACATTAAGAGTCTATGCTAATAGCACGACCTATCACTATTGATTTGTTTGCTGGGGCTGGCGGTTTTGGTCTAGGTTTTGAGATGGCAGGTTTCTCTGTTCCTTTATCCGTTGAGATTGATACTTGGGCTTGTGATACACTGCGCTATAACCGTCCTAATATGACAGTTATTCAACAAGATATCCGTGATTTAAACACTGCAAGTAGCGTTAAGGATATCTGTCCCTTCAAGCCGGATGTTGTTATTGGTGGGCCTCCATGTCAAGGCTTTAGTATTGCCGGGCCAGCACAAAAAGATCCTAAAGACCCTAGAAATAGTCTATTTATTAACTTTGCTGAGTGGATATGTTTTCTCGAACCTAAAGCTTTTGTAATGGAAAATGTTAAAGGTTTACTTTCGCGCAAAAATATTGAAAGTAGAAAAGTAACAGATATCATTAAAGAAACTTTTGAAAATCTCGGATATTTTGTAGAATTATGGTCATTAAATGCTGCTGAATATGGTGTGCCACAAATTAGGGAGCGTATTTTTATTGTTGGGAATAAAACAGGAAAAGAATTAGGTACTCCTCCAAAAACACACTCCTTAGATTTATTACATATAAATAGCTCTCAATTATCAATATTTGCCTGCATGGGTTTACTTCCTGCCATAAGCTTGTGGGATGCTATATCAGACTTACCACAACTGAATGCACGTGAAGGTCAAGAAGAACAACCTTATATTTCAGAACCCCTCAATAACTATCAAAGCTGGATTAGGAATGGCAGTAAAACACTTTACAATCATGTTGCAATGGATCATTCCCAGAGACTTGTAGAACGCTTCAAACATATTAAATGGGGTGAATCAAGTTCAGACGCACCAAAAGAACATGGGGCTAGACGGCGTAGTGGAAATGGTGAGTTATCTGAGATAAGTTATGACCAGAATAACCGACGTTTAAATCCATATAAACCATCACATACAATAGCCGCTTCGTTTTACGCTAATTTTCTTCATCCTTTCCAGCATCGCAATTTGACAGCCCGTGAAGGGGCACGTCTTCAATCTTTTCCTGACTCTTATCGTTTTCTAGGGAAGAAGACTGTTGTATCTCACAAGTTATTACATCGAGAAGAGAGATTCGACGAGAAGTTTCTTTGCCAGTACAATCAGGTAGGTAATGCTGTACCACCTATTCTTGCTAAAGCGATCGCACTTCATCTTCAAGAGAAATTAGAGCTATGCCCAAAAGCGATAGGAACCCTTTAGTTCATGGCTCTAATCTTGAACAAAAGGAGAATCACCGCACAAAATATAGAGATGTTGAGAGTAAAAAATATCTCGCTGAAATTAGAACTGAGTATGATAAGTGGCGTTCAGCTAATCTCGAATTAGTTGGGCCGACATCAACACCTACTGCTCAAGATGACGCAATTATTGCTACCAGGGTAGAACTTCTATCAAAATATAAGGATTTTTTAGACCAGCAGCACTATGCTGAAAAGTTTGATTCTCGATCGAACCTTCACTCTAGCGTACTGGAGGAATTTCTTTATTATCTGTTTAAAGATTTAGTCAGAGACTTTGGAGAAAATGCTCTCATCGGCAAATCACATACATTCAAAGATATTTTCTTTGTGCCGCCAAAATACTCTGAGATGCTTAAGCGACCGTATGCACGTATTGAAAAGAAAGATCATGACTTTGTAATTGGAGCCACGATTCAAGTATCATTTGAAGCAGCAACCCCACCGGAGAAAGATGAAAATCCTGGTGAAATACTCTCACTTCTTAAAGAGGAACCGGAAAACTACTCTGAAGTTACAGTTACAGGAAACACCGAAACGCACATTTTCGATATTCCAGTTGTTGCTATTGAATGTAAGACATATCTTGATAAAACTATGCTCGAAGGTTCATCACGAGCAGCAGAGGACTTAAAGGCAAGGAATCCAAATAGTTTATATGTTGTACTTATGGAGTGGATTAAGCTGACCAGTGATGTCAATCTTCGCAAGTACAAGGTTGACCAAATTTACGTACTACGTCAGCAAAAAAACACTGACCGAGAATTTAGGTATGAAGAAAAATATGTTAAAAATTCAATTAATCCAGTTGTAGTTCAACATTTATTCCATAAAGTGCGGAAGCATCTGAAAATGGACTGGACTGGCGGAATTGAACACGGCATAGAGCGTGGATGGCTAATTGATGAGTAGCGATTGACCTATTCACCATGCTGTTGATAGAAAATTAAGATATCCAGAAAGCAACTACAATTCATCAATTGTTACTAAACCGCCCTCGATAAACTGTATGACAAGTTCATGCTCATCAAGTAAAGCAGTTCCTAATAGAGGTAGCCGTCCTGTAGCAAGTACATTCACTTCCCGTTCTTCTCCATTCCAAATAATGTTAGCTTGATGTACTGGCAAGATTACATTACTATTGTCAGATAAATTTGCATACATATCATACACAAAAGGAAAACCCAACAAAGTAACTGCTGCTGGGGGTAAAGAAAGAAACTCTGTAAAACCTGTATCGATAACAAATTCAATGGTAAAGTCTGGTTGATTGGGCAGTATAAATATGATATTAACGGTTGCACGTCCGTTCTTGACACTACCAGAAATCACCGATAATCGCGCTCCATCTCACCACTGAAGGAAACTGCGACTTTGTAACCAATGCGAATACCAAAAAGTCGAGCTAATGGGTTTTTATTACGTAAATATCGTGCCGATTTTAAGCCTGTTTTATCAATTGCGTATTCACCTGTTTCTATATCGATAATCACCATTTTACCGATGTTTTCTTCTTGCTCTACTTGTTGACGAATGCTCTTTTCGTATAGTTCTTTCGCACGTCGTGCAACTTCTTCGCGGCTTAAAAGTATGCTCTGCACAGCTTTGCTCCTTTTTTGCTACTGTGTACTAATTCTACTTGATTATCCGTTGTAGCTTTAAACTGAATTTTCTACATCTGTTATCTTTGGGTTAAGCAAGAAAACAAATAGCGATCACCTAATTTTCTTTCTCTAACAAATGAATCAATTTCAGGCTATGGCAATTTCAAATGACTAAAATACATCCAAGACAGCTTAGAGTCAGGAGTCAGAATATAAAGTTCTCTTGAATTCTGGTTTTAGACTCCCCAAGAACTGGGCGTTTGCACCTAACTGAGAACCGCTATAATTCCACAGCTAACACCCTACCTTGAACTGATTCAAACTCATCTTCTAGTAAATATAACTTGGCTTCATCATAGTTATTAGTAGAAAATACAACTTTATAACCCTCTGCCGGATCATAAATCTGACAGTTATCTTCACAGTCGCAAAGCAATAAAAGAACATATGGAGGGGAATGACTTGGATCTATCCATACTTCCGTAAATTCCCAGTTATTCTTTATTGGATCTTGTGGGGGAATAATTCGGTATTCGTCGTCTGTATTAGACATATTCAAACAAAAAAAACGGTAGAGCAATAAATACTCTACCGTTTTCTAATTTTCTATTTGAGACTTAAATCCCAAACCCTAAATCTTACTCAACACCTTGGGGTAACAATTCCCGACGCTGTTGAGAACTAACTTGGACAATGCCATTTTCATCCACATCAACAAGGGCTGTATCGCCATCCTTGATACGACCAGACAGAATTTCTTCTGCTAGGCTATCTTCTAACAGGCGCATAATTGCCCGACGTAATGGCCTTGCGCCGTAGCTGGGACTGTAACCTTCAGTGATTAACCGATCCTTGAAGCGGTCTGTGACTTCTAAGGTGATACCCTTTTCAGTCAGGCGACCAAATACTTCCTTGAGCATAATTTCGGCGATTTGGGTCACTTCCGGCTTGTTCAACTGACGGAAGACGATAATTTCATCAAGTCTGTTGAGGAACTCTGGACGGAAGTACTGTTTGAGTTCTTCGTTCACCAAAGAGCGAATCCGGTTGTAAGTTGACTCGCTGGCATCTTCGGAGAATTCAAAGCCGATACCGCTACCGCCTTTTTCAATTACCTTAGAACCAATATTGGAAGTTAAAATCAGCAAGGTGTTCTTGAAGTCTACCGTGCGACCTTTGGCATCAGTTAACCGACCGTCTTCCAAAATTTGCAGCAGCATATTGAAAACATCGGGGTGGGCTTTTTCGATTTCGTCGAATAACACCACGGTGTAAGGACGCCGCCGCACGGCTTCGGTCAACTGACCACCTTCGTTATAGCCAACATAACCTGGAGGGGAACCAATCAGCTTGCTGACGGTGTGACGCTCCATGTATTCGGACATATCTAAGCGGATCATCGCTTCTTCGGAACCGAAGAAGTAAGCAGCTAAGGATTTTGCCAACTCGGTTTTACCTACGCCAGTAGGCCCAGAGAAGACAAAGCTAGCTATGGGTCGATTGGGATTTTTCAAACCGACACGAGCGCGACGAATTGCGCGTGAAACTGCTTTCACAGCTTCATCTTGACCAATTAAACGCTGGTGCAAGGTGTCTTCCATGTGCAGCAGCTTTTCAGATTCAGATTCGGTGAGTTTGTTCACCGGTACTCCAGTCCAGGAAGCGACAATGTGAGCAATGTCTTCTTCTGTAACTACAGGTTCTTCACCTTCTGTGCCAGTTGCATTGGTCTTGCTTTGAGCGATCGCGCGGATTTCAGCTTTGATTTCCATTTCGCGATCGCGCAATTCTCCAGCTTTGTCAAAGTCTTGGGAGCGCACCGCGTCATCTTTTTCTTTTAATATCTGACGCAGTTCTTTGTCTAACTCTTTGGCTGCGGGTGGCAGTTGGGAGTTAATCAAGCGCACTCTAGAACCAGCTTCATCAACTAAGTCGATGGCTTTATCTGGGAGGAAGCGATCGCTAATATAACGGTCTGATAATTTCGCCGCCGCCACTAATGCTTCGTCGGAAATTTTCAGTTTATGGTGTTGCTCGTAGCGTTCGCGCAGACCATATAAAATTTCAATTGTTTCATCAACTGTAGGTTCACCAACCATCACTGGCTGGAAACGTCGCTCTAGCGCTGCATCTCGCTCGATGTGCTTCCGGTATTCATCTAGGGTTGTAGCACCGATGCACTGCAACTCACCTCTGGCCAAAGCTGGCTTGAGGATATTTGCTGCGTCAATCGCACCTTCTGCCGCACCCGCACCAATTAAGGTGTGTACCTCATCAATCACGAGAATGACATTACCCGCCGAGCGGATTTCATCCATGATTTTTTTCAAGCGTTCTTCAAATTCACCCCGGTACTTGGTTCCTGCTACGAGCAAACCAATATCCAGCGTGACGACGCGTTTATCTTCGAGGATGTCAGGGACATCTTTGGTGGCAATGCGTGAAGCTAAACCTTCAGCGATCGCTGTCTTACCAACCCCTGGTTCCCCAATCAGCACTGGGTTATTTTTAGTTCGGCGACCCAATATTTGGATCACTCGCTCAATTTCTTTAGCGCGTCCCACCACTGGATCGAGCTTATTATCGATTGCCATCTGAGTCAGGTTTGAGCCAAATTCATCCAGAGTCGGGGTTTTTGTGCGCCCGGATGAACCGCCTGGTGAAACTTCGGCAGTTTCTCCCAACATGCGGATGACTTGGGTTCTTACCTTAGATAGATCCACACCGAGGTTTTCTAGCACCCTGGCTGCGACACCTTCCCCTTCGCGGATTAGGCCCAACAGCAGATGCTCGGTGCCAATGTAGTTATGCCCCAGTTGGCGTGCTTCTTCCAAGGAGAGTTCTAAAACTCGCTTTGCCCGTGGCGTAAACGGAATTTCCACGGCAACAAAGCCTGATCCCCGTCCTATAATTTTTTCAACTTCAATTCGGGCATCTTTGAGATTGACGCCCATTGATTTCAGCACCTTTGCAGCCACCCCAGTGCCTTCGCCAATCAGACCCAAGAGGATCTGCTCGGTTCCAACAAAGTTGTGACCTAAACGGCGGGCCTCTTCTTGGGCCAGCATGATTACCTTAATGGCTTTTTCAGTGAAGCGCTCAAACATGGCTTTATCCCATCATCTGCGGTCGTGCCGGTATGCTGATTTTAGCACAGGCAAAGCTTTTGGATGCCTGTATAACAGATTATAGACATCCTGAAGCTATGACTTTAGTTGATGGGCTAATTGTTAACTATTGACTACTCTTATCTGGCTAGTGTACTGAGGAGCTTTAGTTCACCAGTCTTTTTGGGATTTATTACAAACAGTTCACTGCTTAGATTAAGGGTTTCTTGACTCAATCCCAAACATTTATGTTTAACATATATATTTTTTAATATCAAGTCAAAATAATTAATATATGATTTACTTATAAGATTCAGATTTTAGATAAAATATTTGAATAGAAATAAGCGCAGCAAAGTTACATTTTTTTGCTGAAGCCGATCGCAAGCCCCAATAATTCAAAATTAATCATGCCAAACTCAATAAGGCACAAATAAACTTAACCATATAACAAAATGTAAAAATTTCCAAATCCTTCCGATTGCTACCCTTCTCTACGAGAGGCTGCGCCAACGGGAGCGCTCCGCGAACACTTCTCTTGGCTTTGTACGCGATTACATAGTTATAAATTTTCTCGCCTACGTACTTACTTAAAAAGCAAGTGCCAAGAGGATTTTTCGAGGCGATCGCTAACCATAGAATACCATTGGTCTAAAGTTGCTTTAAATTTGGAGTGTTGTAAATCTGGGAGCCAAAGGATTAGGGCATCCTCGCCGTTATCTTGGTAGTAGCCTCGCCGCCGTCCGGCTGTTTTGAAGCCAAATTTTTGATATAAAGATATAGCCGCCAAGTTAGAAGCTCGGACTTCGAGGGTAGCTCGCTCCATTTTGCGATCGCAAGCTGTCTTAATGAGCGAATATAGTAAAGCCGCACCCATTCCTTGACGGTGATATTGAGGATGAACTGCCAAAATTGTAATGTGGGCTTCATCTAAAATTGACCAAAAGCAACCCATTCCTAGCAAACTTGTGCTGGAGGACGGGGAAAATAAACCGAGTAAATCGCTGTTAGGGCTGTCCAGTTCTCGTTTGTAGCCGTCCAGAGTCCAAAGTCCACCAAAACAAGCTTGATCGAGTTCCAGAATAGCACTGAGATTTTCTAATGTCAGTAATTTAATTTCTAAGTCTAATGAGATCACATTTATTGAATAACGTTACAAACCCTTTGTACACTGGGAATCGGGAGACAAATTCAAAGCCCGTAATTTGAACAAGGAAAATTTTTATAGTTATGGTATCGACTCACCCCACTGGGGTTCAACATTCTGGAAGTCAATATTTACCTCAAAGGCATGATACTAAGGCAAATCCATCGCCTAATCAGGAACTTTTACCCTTAACTGCCAGAGTCCATAATCATGACTCCCTGGAAATTGGTGGGTGTGATGTCACAACCCTAGTTGAGCAGTTTGGTTCACCTTTATATATTTTAGATGAAGAAACCTTACGTTCAGCTTGTCAGCAATACCGAGATGCTTTCAAGCAATACTACAAGGGCGAATCTCAAGTATTGTACGCCTCAAAAGCTTGGAATTGTTTAGCAGTTTGTGCGATCGCCGCGTCTGAAGATTTAGGAATTGATGTAGCATCCGGTGGTGAACTTTACACCGCGCTGCAAGCAGGTGTCAATCCTGAGAAAATCTATCTTCATAACAATAATAAATCTCGTGAAGAATTAATTTTTGCCACTGAAGTCGGTTGCACTATTGTGGTGGATAACTGGCACGAGTTACACACTTTGGTAGAAATTGTTGAAAGTGCAAACTCAACCACCGTACAGCCTCGATTCTTGTTGCGCTTGACTCCGGGTATTGAATGTCACACACATGAATATATCCGCACGGGGCAACTAGATAGTAAATTTGGCTTTGATCCAAATGAGTTAGAGGAATTATTTACTTTTGTCAGCAAAAAGTCTTTCCTTAACTGCGTAGGGTTACATGCTCATATTGGTTCCCAAATTTTTGAACGCCAACCGCATCGAGATTTAGCAGCTTTGATGGTAAAGTGGTTACGTGATGCGGCGAAGTATGGTTTACATTTGACAGAGTTAAATGTCGGCGGTGGTTTAGGGATTAAGTATATAGAATCAGACGATCCCCCTAGCATTGAAGAGTGGGTGAAGCCGATTTGTGAAGTGATCCAAGAAGCTTGTGCATCTGAAAATCTGCCTTTGCCGAAGTTACTGTGTGAACCGGGGCGATCGCTAATTGCCACAGCTTGCGTCACTGCCTATACTATTGGATCATCCAAAGTTATCCCAGAAATTCGTACCTACGTAGCGATCGACGGGGGAATGTCCGATAATCCCCGCCCGATTACTTACCAATCAGTTTATCGGGCAGTAGTTGCCAATAAAATGTCTTCTCCTTTAACCGAAACAGTCACAATTGCTGGTAAACATTGTGAATCAGGAGATATTCTGATTAAGAATGCACTACTTCCAAAGACTGAACCAGGAGATATTCTCGTAGTTATGGGAACTGGTGCGTACAATTACAGTATGGCATCTAACTACAACCGCTTACCCCGACCGGCAGCAGTCGTAGTAGCGAATGGCGAAGCAAATTTAATTTTGCAACGTGAAACTTATCAAGACTTAATTCGGCAAGATCGCCTACCAGAAAGGCTGAAAAAATAGTCATTTGTCCTTGGTCATTGGTCATTAGCCAGGAAATAATTACAAATGACTAATGACTAATGACTAATGACTAAATGTAATTAGAGGCAAAAGTGTAATCCAGATGTCATGAGAGATTGGTGGAAGCAATGGCTGATAAACCTGGGATGGTCACAGTCCTTGCTACTTGGGACTCTGGATATTGTGTTAGTGCTGGCGCTGACTTACATGATACTAGTTATTATTAGTGAGCGCCGAACACTGTGGATGGTGCGGGGATTCATTATCTTAATGCTAGCCTCAGCACTAAGTGGCAGATTAGGACTACCTCTTTTAAGTTTTGTACTGGAAAAGTTAGTTATTGGTTGTGCTGTAGCGATGGCAGTTGCTTTACAGTCAGAGTTTCGGCGGTTTTTGGAGCAATTGGGGCGTGGCGAATTTCGCCAGTTATTTCAACCCGATCGGCTGGCAATCCCCAAATCTGATAGTGTAATTGATGAAATTGTTGAGGCTGTTAAAGAATTGTCAAAAAACCGCATCGGAGCTTTACTAATTGTGGAAACCACAGGGCCAATTGATGAGCGAGACTTTTCTGTGCCAGGAGTAAAGCTAAATGCGGAAGTTTCTAAAGAACTAATCCAGACAATTTTTCAGCCAAAAACTTTGTTACACGATGGAGCTACATTAATTCGTGGCTCACGGATCATATCATCGGGTATAATTTTACCACTTTCGGGACGCACAGCCTCGCGCCAGTTGGGAACACGCCACCGGGCGGCAATGGGAATTACTGAGCGGGTCGAAAATTGTATTTGTGTCGTTGTCTCAGAAGAAACGGGTTCCATTTCTTTGGCGGAACGGGGAACCCTAAATAGACCACTGACGATTAAGAAACTAAAAGAGTCATTAGAGGCTCTTTTGTCACCAACCGTGGATAGGGAAGCTGTTGCTCCTGGTCTGTTGAGTTTTGTTCATCGGATAGGTGGTGGGAAGACACTAGCACTGATTTCACGTTTACTCAGATTACCATCGACCGCCTCTCGAGATAAAAAATGACAGCACAACAAACTAAACTGCAAGATTTGCCTACCGACTTAAAACGAGAACTATTGCCGCAGCACGTTGCGGTGATTATGGATGGCAATGGTCGATGGGCTAAACGTCAGGGTCTACCTCGAATTATGGGTCATAAGCGAGGAGTAGACGCTCTCAAGGATTTACTTCGCTGTTGTCAGGATTGGGGGATTCAGGCGCTGACAGCTTATGCTTTCTCGACAGAAAACTGGAAAAGACCGCAGGAAGAAGTGGATTTTTTGATGACTCTGTTTCAAAGAGTTTTGCGCCAAGAATTGCGGGAAATGATTGAAGAGAATGTTCAAATTAAGTTTGTAGGAAATTTACAGGCTCTACCCCAATCGCTCCAACAAGAAATATCCCGTTCAATGGAAGCAACCAAGGATAATCGCGGCATCCGGTTTTCGGTAGCTACTAATTATGGCGGCCGACAGGAGATTTTACAAGCTTGTCAGGCGATCGCAAAACAAGTTCAGCAAGGTCTACTACAACCCAATGAAATTAATGAACAGGTGTTTGAGAGCCACTTGTACACAGCCGGAATTACTGACCCAGATTTGTTAATTCGCACCAGTGGAGAAATGCGCCTCTCAAATTTCCTGCTCTGGCAAATGGCTTATGGAGAAATTTACATCACTGATGCTCTTTGGCCCGATTTTGACCGGGCTGAGTTTCATCGCGCCTTATGTGCCTACCAACAACGCGAACGGCGATTTGGAAAAGTTTAAATCAAGAATCATCGTGAAATAGGGCTTTGATATCTCGATAACCACTGACAACACGAAAAATCTCCACATCTTGACCTATGGGCATGTATAGGATGAGGTAATTGTCTATTGAGAGGCTACGGATACCAGTTAAAATTTCATCACGCTGTCGTCCGAGACGAGGGAACTGAGCAATTTGGGCAAATTTCGCGTCCAGCTTACTTAAAAAAACCTCAGACTGAGCCAAGCCAGATTGTCTAGCAATGTAATCCGCTATCTGCTCAATGTCTTGAATTGCGGGTTTGGTAAGGCGAAATTTTGGTGTCATGCTTCGTCTGAAACACCGTAGCGCGAGCGCACATTGGCGCGAATTTGAGCCATTGCAGCCGAACCATCAACAACTTCGCCCTGCGCGGATGCTTCCCACCCAATACGCGCTTCTTGTTGCAAGTCTTGTAGTCGTCCTTGATAGATGTCTTCTTGCTGTTCCAGGAGTTTTATGCCTGCAAGAATAACTGCGATCGCGTTCTGATACTTACCACTAGTGATTTGGCGTTGAACTAGGGCTTCTACTTCAGGTGGCAGAACGATTTGCATAGATTTTTGTCAAAGTAGGAGTAACTTTAATTGTAAGCGATGTCTATCGACAAGCCGCTACGCGTCTACGCTTTGGATGGGCGTTTTTGTGAGCTATACCTACTTTTAGTAAAACAAAAAGCTTTTCCCGATTGTTCCTTTTATACTTAGGCAATTTTATAATTAGCGTCAAACATAGCAGTGCAAGCTGATTTCGTATAGGAGTCTATATTAAGAAATGAAACCAATTTTAGGTTTAGCGATCAGTTCCATATTCATTTCTTCACCAGCTTTTGCACAGGTACAATCACAACCATTATCTGGTATCAAGATTTTAGTTAACCCAGGACATGGAGGGCAAGAAACTGGCGCGGCTGGGCCAACAGGATATTTCGCTAAAGATGTCAGTCTGAAAGTATCTAAGTTGCTGCGTGATGAACTGGTTTTAAGAGGCGCGTTAGTAGTGATGACGCGAGAAGATGACAGAGAACTAGCTTTGTCTGCTCGCCAAGCCATGATCGAGCAACAACAACCAGCGATCGCTCTCACCATACATTACACAGCAGTACCCGATGACGGAGATGCAGAGAATACCAAGGGCATTAGAACTTTTTGGTATCATTCCCAAGCCCATAGCCTAGCCGTTTTTCTCCACAATTATCTAGTCAAGCAGCTAGGACGTTCATCAATGGGGGTGTTTTGGAATAACTTGGCGCTAACTCGTCTCTCTACAGCACCATCAGTGGTGATGGAACTGGGTTTTATGACCAATCCCGAAGAGTTTGAATGGATAGCCAACGCCGATGAACAAAAAAAATTAGCGCGAGTCTTGGCAGATGGTGTTGTTGAGTGGTTTCAGGGTGCAATCACTTTGCGCTACGCTATCATGGACTCGCACTCCGCAAGCTATCCCACTCGTATAGAATTCATACTGAATTCTGACTCCTGAGTTCTGAATTCTTCTTATAAAGTTAATTGGAAAGGATCGTACTCAGCAATTCCTTACGGCCCAGAAAACACCGCTTGTTCTACATCATCACGACTAAGAGAATACTTAAATGAGCGTTGGATATCTTGTCCATTTTCCCCAGATTGGACATATCGTACTACGATTTGCTCAACATCAAGCCATAGTTCAGCTTTCCAACTAGGGCGCTGTACATGCCAGCAATGCCTCTGGGTGTCATCTTGTTGACAGCCTTGGTCTTTTAACCACTGTTCAATTTGTGGCAGGGGATGATTATATAACGGGGTATCAGAGGGAAGAAGAGGCATAAGAATTTGGGATTTTGGATTAGGAAATTTTTTAATTTTTAATTACCATAAGGGTAATTAGCTGCGATAGATGGTTAATTTGCTGTTGTACAGATGGAGTTGACTGTAGCAAACGGGTTTGAAAAGCAGCATCACCGCGAGTTAAACCAATGGCAATTGCTAACAACAAACAACCTACAAATGTTAACACCAGCATAAATAAAGCAAAAATTTCGCCAGATGATAAAGGGCGATCGCTAGCATCGAGGTAAGCTGATTTTGACCAGTCATGACGCGAGACGGGACGATTCAAGTCAGGGGGTGCTTGAATCACTCCAAAGCGGGAATAGCCAATTTTTAAATCGTAGCTTAATCGCCGTTCTGGATGACTAAGGGTAGCGTAGGCTTCGTTGATTTGCTGAAATTTGGGAGTGGCGATCGCAGTAGGCAAGTCTGTAGTATCAGGATGATAGCGTTTGCTCAGTTCTCGATAAGCGCGACGAATATCAATTACTGATGCCGAGGGATGCAGTCCTAGCAGGGAGTAATGAGTTGGTTTACTGCTTTGTGGCATTGCCCCGTTATAATTCACGGCTGTTTGAGTCACTTTGCTCAAAGATATTTTTTATATTTTAAATCCTTTAGGAATTGGGGAAGACAGAAGAAGACATAGTAAGTGCAGTATCTGATAAAATGTTCTATAAAGCATTGAATTAGATGCGATGAATATCAAAATTAATCTCGAAAATATTCAAACTCTCACCGATTTTAAACGCAATGCTAAGGATTACCTAGAGCGGATCAAGTCTACAAAGTCGCCACTTGTACTAACTGTGAACGGGAAAGCGGAGGTTGTAGTACATGAAGCGCAAGCGTTTCAGCAGATGATAGATAAACTCGCTCGTCTTGAGGAAGAACTCGAAAAATTCAAACTAGAAGCGTTACGCAGTCAAATCGATATTGGTATTGAGCAACTTGAAAACGGCCAATATACTGAATATGACGACGAGTCACTTTCGGCTTTTTTCGCAAAAATTAAAGCACAAGGACAAGAAAATTTGGCTGACAGCGATTCTCTATGAGTCGATTTCGGATTTCTACTCAAGCAGCACAAGATATTGAAAATATCTGGAAATATATAGCACCAAATAATTTCAAAGCTGCTAATAAACTTTTTGATACTCTGCGAGAAAGTTTTCCAAAACTGGCTAAATTCCCTCAAATGGGCAGAGAACGATCTGACTTAGCTCCTTTGTTGCGAACTTTTCCGGTAAAAAATTATTTAATTTTTTATCGTCTAATAGACGAAGGCATAGAAATTGTACGTATCTTGCACGGCTTACAAGATATAGAAACTATTTTTCAAGATGAAGACTGAGGTCAAAATAATTCCTAGTTGATAATGACGCTTGTTCTAACGGTCTCTACGAGACGCTGCGCGTAGCTTGCTTCTCCGTAGAAGTAAGAAAATTACTCGCTAACGCTAGCGTAATTCGTAGTTAGGTCAATAGCTTGATATGCTATCTCATCCTTAACCTATAGGACTCATATTTGATTTTTACAAAAACACAATACAATTCCAAAAGCCTTCTTTCCTGTTGCCTCTTGCCTACCTATGCAAGTAGATTTAGAAATGAAAGCAGATTCCTATAATAAATCAGCACGGGGTTTAAAGGTTTCAATTTGCCGTAACTTTTCGTAAAGTTCCCGTTCTTCTTGAGTAATATTTTTCGGTGTAACTATTTGAATTTCTACTAATTGATCGCCACGTTTACCGTCATCGCTGGGGTAGCCTTTATTTCCCAGTCGGAATTTTTGACCAGACCTAACTCCTTGTGGGATGGTCATTTTTACAGGGCCATCGAGAGTGGGTGCTTCTACCTGTCCTCCTAAAACTGCTTCACTGGGAGTAACTGGTACTTGGCAAAGGATATTTAAACCTTCTAATTTAAATAATGGATGAGGTTCAACGGTAATTTTTAAATATAGGTCGCCACCACCAACGCCTTGGTTTCGTAAACGGATGGTTTGACCTGTTACCATACCTGGTGGCATATTAACTTCTAGCGATCGCCCATCTTCTAAACGAATGCGTTCATTACCACCTTGATAAGCTTTTTCTAGTGGTAGCGTTAATCTGGCTTCTATATCTCGACGGGTAGTGCGAGGTGGGGTGCTAACTGTGTAAGCAACTTTTGTTCTGGGGGAACGAAACGGATCGCTAGCATTGCCATTACTAGTAGACTTACTTGCCCCACTCTTATTTTTAACGCCGATAACTTGATTAATAAAGCTTTCAAAATCGGAAAATTGGCTGGGATCTACGTCTTGATTGCCATTGCGATCGCTAGCACCACCCTGCCAGGTTTTAGCCTTTGGCGCTTGTTTGTTGCCTGCAAAGCCTTTTTGCTTCCAGTAGCGGCTAAACTGGTCGTATTGCGATCGCTTGGCTGAGTCCGAAAGGACTTCATAAGCCTCGCCGATATCCTTAAATTTTTCCTCAGATTCTTTGTTACCCGGATTGAGATCGGGGTGGTATTGTCTTGCTAAACGCCGATAAACCTTTTTAATTTCCTCACCAGAAGCCTCTTTAGGTACTCCTAAAATCTCGTAATAATCACGGAAGTTGGGCAAATTTTGCATAGTCAGTTGTTTAAATTTTAGATTTTGAATTTTGGATTAATTAAGAGTAGAGACGCAATTAATCGCGTCTGTATAGGAGTTAAGAGTTGAAAGATTTAATTTTTAACTCCTAACTTCTTACTCCTAACTTTTATTAAAAGTACTACAACCAATCATTGTCATCTTCATCATCCCAGTTATCTTGGTAGCTGGGACGGGATTTGCGTGGAGGACGGCTTTCATAAGAGGAACGACTGTCTCGGCTATTGTCTCGACCATAGTCTCTGCCATAGTCTCTGCCATAGTCTTTACCGTAATCTCTGCCATAGTCCTTACTGTATGAGTCGCGTTCCCGATATGTATCTCTGGGAAATTCGCGTTCTTTATCTTTATCGCCAGTAAAGATGTCACGGATAGTACCAAACAAATCGTCATCTTCATCTTCAGCATAAGTCTGGCGGACTTCCCGATTTAGCTCATAGAGAGCATCTTGCAAATCGGCGTAGGCTTGATCGATCCCGCGATCGCTATTTTCCTTCAAACTCTCTTTTAAGTCTCGGCAAATATTATCAATTCTTTGGCGACGGCTGCGGGCAAACTGCATACCAAATTCGAGTGCTACTTCTCTAAGTTGCCGTTCTGCTTGGAAAATCAACGCCTCAGAACGAGTCCGCTTTTCTACCCGTTCTTTACGTTCGCGATCGACATCGGCGTATTTCTCTGCATCTTGAATCATCCGATTCACTTCTGACTCATTCAAAGTGGAAGCACCTTGAATGGTGATACTCTGTTCTCGTCCAGTGGTTCTATCTAAGGCTGTTACCTGTAAAATCCCGTTAGCATCAATATCAAATGACACTTGAACTTGAGGAATTCCTCGTGGGGCTGGTGGGATACCATACAGCTTGAAACGTCCTAAAGACTTATTGTTTGCTGCCATTTCCCGTTCGCCTTGGACTACGTGGATTTCCACAGTATTCTGGTTATTTTCAGACGTAGAAAAAATGTCAGAACGACGGACTGGGATGGTAGTGTTGCGGGGAATGAGTTTTTTCATGACACCGCCGATGGTTTCCAATCCCATAGAAAGGGGTGTAACATCCAAAAGCAGCACATCTTTGAGTTCGCCTGCGAGAATTCCGGCTTGAATTGCTGCACCCACTCCCACTACTTCATCAGGGTTGACGTTTTCGTTAGGTTCTATGCCAATCAAGTCCCGTACTAGCTGCTTCACCATTGGCATCCGTGTAGAACCGCCAACTAACACCACTTCTTCAATATCTCTGGATGAGAGTCCGGCATCTTTGAGAGCGCGTTTTACTGGTGTCCGCAATCGTCCCACCAAATCACCACATAAACCTTCAAACTGGGAACGAGTTAAACGAGTTTCCAGATGTTTAGGGCCTTCTTGGTCAGCAGCAATAAAAGGTAAGTTAATATCGGTAACACTAACAGAGGAAAGTTCAATTTTTGCCTTTTCCGCCGCTTCCATCAGGCGTTGTAAAGATTGTCTCTCGCGTCTTAAATCTACGCCTTCGACTTCTAAAAATTGCTCTGCTAGCCAATCTACTATTGCTTTGTCAAAGTCATTACCACCAAGTTGCGTATCTCCACTGGTAGCTTTAACTTCAAATATCCCATCCCCTACTTCTAAAATCGATACGTCAAAAGTACCGCCACCCAAGTCAAAGACTAAGATAGTTTCCGTGTCACCCCGATCTAATCCATAAGCCAAAGATGCAGCAGTTGGTTCATTGAGAATCCGCAGCACCTCTAAACCGGCAATTCTGCCAGCATCGCGGGTTGCTTGCCGTTGAGAATCGTTAAAATAAGCGGGAACTGTAATCACTGCCCCTGTCACTGGTTCACCCAAATAGCGACTAGCATCGTCGGCTAATTTCTTCAGCACCATTGCCGAAATCTCTTCTGGGGCGAAATCTTTATTCAGACGGGGACAGGCAACTTTAATATTACCCACTTCGTCTTTGCGGATGGTGTAGGGTACACGCTTGGAATCTGGATTAAGTTCGCCATACTTCCGCCCAATGAAGCGTTTCACTGCAAAAAAAGTATTTTGGGGATTTAGGACGGTTTGCCGCCGTGCCATTTGCCCAACAACTCTCTCGCCTTCTTTGCTAAAGCCAACTACGGAGGGTGTTGTTCGCATTCCTTCTGCATTGGCAATCACCACCGGCTTGCCACCCTCCATAACGGCGACTACTGAGTTGGTTGTACCCAAGTCGATGCCGACTACCTTGCCCATGCGTTACTCTTCTCCTTAAAGTGTTTTATATATTTATTATGATTGGGCGAAACTACCTCTAGCTTTGTGCTATGGGATGAAAACACCTCAATAAAGAGGCAGGGGGAAGAGGGCAGGGAGCAGGGGTAAATGACTGCTAGCTCATGCTGTAAAGCAAAGCGTAACAGGGGTTTGAGTGCCTTCCACTTCTAATAAAAAGTGGTTTTAGTACCCTGCGATAAGCTAACGCAACAGATGAGGAATCCCCATTCTTTTCTATTCCCCTTGCTCCCTGCCCCTTGCCTCTTTCTCAATGGTATAATAGTCGTCAATTAAGGCAATGAGTTAAGAAGTATAGCTAGAGAAGATAGTTGCAAGACTAGGATAGCATTGACGATGATTGCTGTGTCCAAGCAGCCTCAATTCTTGTTATCGGGTTACTTCTATGCAGTGGATCTACAAGTTGCTAAATGCACTTTAATAAATTTTTGCTTCTTTGAATGCCTGAAAACCTTAATATTGAAGCTATTTTAAAAATTTGAATTTAACAGAGCGATTACAAACTTCCCTGAGTGCGATCGCGCGAGAACGCGATCCTTACATGGCAACGGCTGGGCATTTTTTTGTCCAAGAGTACATTCGTCAAGAATTTTCTCAATGGGGGAGTGTGGAAATCCACACCTTTGAAGTCAGGGGTAAAGCTTGTAAGAACTTGATATTAAATTTACCTTGCCAAACTAGAGGGCAAAAAAAGGATTTGCCACCGGTTTTAATTGGCGCTCATTATGATGGCGTTCCGGGAACAGTCGCGGCTGATGATAATGCCACTGGTGTGGCGGTGCTGCTGGAATTAGCCAAAAAGTTTGCTGCCGAACCTGTAAGATATCCCTTAAGGCTAGTTGCCTTCGATATGGAAGAATACGGCTTACTGGGTAGTGCTGACTATGCAGCCCTGTTGCACCAACAAAAGCAACAGCTACGCTTAATGATCTCCCTAGAAATGCTGGGTTATAAGGATTCTACGCCTGGCTCCCAAAGTTATCCCCCGCCTTTAGAACGCTTCTATCCAGATACAGGTGATTTTATTGCTTTAATAGGCAATTTGCGGACATTGCCTGATTTGATTGGTATGAGCCGTAATATTCGCAAAGCTGGCGTAGCTAGTCAATGGCTACCCGTGCCGAATCGAGGTTTAATAGTTCCCCAAGTTAGACTTAGCGATCATGCACCTTTTTGGGATTTGGGTTATCCGGCAATGATGGTGACAGATACGGCATTTTTGCGAAACCCACATTATCACAAACCTAGTGATGCGATCGCTACTTTAGATTTAGATTTTCTGAGCGGTGTATGTGAAGGCTTAGAAATTGCAATTCGGCGGTTGTGAAAATATTAGACATATCGAGAAATGAAATATGCGTTATCCAAAATCCTTGTAGAGACATAGCACTGCTACGTCTCTACATTTTTTATAACCAGATCCCCAATTCCCCATTCCCAATTCGCAATTCCCAATCCAGTTGTTACCAATTACCACTTTGTAACTATGAGGATTGTACGAATTGACACGAAACAAAGGGGCTAATGAATGCCAAGATCAAAAGAGAATGCCCCAAGGATATTAAAAGTACTATGCCAGAATTACACCAATCAATTGCCCAGCATTATCACGAACGGACTAAATACAATCCTGAGACTCTTGCCTCAAAAAGTCAGCAGTTAGACTGGACTAAACAGCCTGTACCTTTCAAAGAGTACAAAATTGGTTCTACTTTTGATCTCAAACCCTATATCCAAGAAAAACCAGAGGGATTTGCTAATAACCCAGATGCTCAATGGTGGCAAAGACTTTCTCGGTTGCTGTTTCGTAGCTATGGATTGACAGCGAGGATGCCTTCTATGGGTAGTGCGGTGTATTTACGTGCTGCTCCCAGTGCAGGCGGATTATACCCGGCTGAGGTGTATGTAGTTTCTCGTGGCACGGCATTATTGCCACCTGGTTTGTATAACTACCAGTGTCGGACTCATTCTCTCATGCATTATTGGGAAAATGATGTTTGGCAAAGTCTACAAGCAGCTTGTTTTTGGCATCCATCCCTAGAAAATACCCAACTAGCAATTATTGTCACTGCGGTATTCTATCGTTCCGCATGGCGCTATGAAGATCGGGCTTACCGCCGAATTTTTCTAGATACGGGACATCTGTTAGGCAATATCGAATTGGCTGGTGCGATTACTGATTATCGTCCCCATTTAATTGGCGGCTTTGTGGATGAATCGGTAAACGATCTGCTTTATATAGATCCGCAACAAGAAGGTGCGATTGCAGTCTTACCTCTGGCAGACTTGTTAGATGTCAATCAAAATCTACCATTGGGATGTACTGCTTTACCTTCCGCCACCGAAACGAGTTATCCCGAAATTCCCGATGGTGAATTACTGAAATATTTCCACCGACACACTCAAATTCAATCAAATATAACTGGCAATCTCAATTTACCAGTTGTTAAACAAGAAAAATCTTTGGAGGATAAATATAATTTTCCTTTCTGTTTGAAAATTCCCACCATCACTGCACCGATAAACTGGGGACAAAAGCTTTCAGAACTGGAAAGTACTATGTACAAGCGACGCTCTACCCGCGCTTACAATGGTGATGATTTAACCTTTGATGAATTGAAAGCTTTACTCGATTTCACTTACCAACCGCAAAATTACATCGACCAAAGTTTAGATATTGCTCCAGACTACTTTGATTTGAATTTAATAGAAACATTTATTGCTGTTTGCGGAGTCAAAGGACTAGATGCAGGTTGTTACTATTACGCACCCAAAGCCCAAGAGTTACGCCAAATCAGGTTTAAAAACTTCCGGCGAGAGTTACATTTTCTCTGTTTGGGACAAGAATTAGGGCGAGATGCAGCAGCTGTGTTGTTTCATACAGCCGATTTGAAAGCTGCGATCGCACAATATGGCGATCGCGTTTACCGTTACTTACATTTGGATGCCGGTCATTTAGGACAACGCTTGAATTTAGCCGCAATGCACCTAAATATAGGTGTCAGTGGTATCGGTGGATTCTTTGATGACCAAGTAAATGAAGTTTTAGGTATTCCTGCTGATGAGGCCGCTCTATATATTACGACATTGGGACGACCAAGATAAAACGTAAATGTGCAGAAACTTACCACAGGCTACCGCAAATAAGATTGCACATCAACTAGTGAGGTTGTCATTTGTCCTTTGTCCTTGGTAAGCACAAATGACTAATGACTAAGGTTAGTTAAGATGGTCGGTGCGTTAACCTACGGCGTAAGACAACGCCAACGCACCGGCTTTTCTATTCGGAAATGCAGTTTGGCACAAAAGATATATTGCCTTGACAAATTATCGGGAACTCTAACGCTCGAATGTGTAGTCAATACTATACATAGGGACTAGTTCTATCTCTGTAGAGAACAAAAAAAACGAAGAATCAGTGCATAAAACTATAGAACCTAACCGTATGTATTTATAGAGGTTCAAATACAACAAACTCAATCTAGTTTAAAATTATTAAGGTGAAAAATTATGACAAGCTTTATTCAAATCCAGTTAAAAAAAGACCTACTGCACCCAGTCCGCGAGTGGTTGGAAACGATAGAAATTCATAACTCCAAATTGGCTCATTTTCTGTGCAAAGCTATCCCTGCTCAGTGTCCCTTTGAGCGAGATATTACCCTCCTTGGCCGGAAACTATTTCACATCCCTCCGATGTGTAAACTAAATCCCCTATACGAGGAAGTGGTTGGTTTGCGCTTTAAAGCGCTCTGTTATCTTGCCGATGAATGCGGTGAAGATATTGCAATCTATTGCTAATAGCCAGTCAGATTGTTCTTTGATCGAGCAGCCATCGGTATTTGAAAACTTACGGTTGTTACTTACTGAGGTTTATACTAAGCTAACTTACACCTAAATTAGATGTTCGGCTATGTTAAGTAGCTAGCATCTCGAAGACAGTGTTTCCAGACAGTATTTCTGCTTACCGTACCCTGCTGAAATCATTAACATCATCATGACGCACATCTTACTGGTTGAAGATGAAGTCAAACTGGCGCGATTTGTCGAATTAGAATTGAATTATCAAGGCTATCAAGTCAGTATTGCCTACGATGGATTAACTGCACTCACCGCAGCGCGTAAGCTACATCTAGATTTAGTAATTTTAGACTGGATGTTGCCAGGTTTGTCGGGGCTAGAAATTTGTCGCCGTCTGCGAAGTATTGGTGACAAAGTGCCGATCATCTTATTAACCGTTAAAGATGAAGTGAGCGATCGCATTGTAGGCTTAGACGCTGGTGCTGATGATTACCTCGTGAAACCCTTCAGCGTTGATGAATTGTTAGCCAGAGTTAGCGCTCACCTGCGAAGAAGCCAACAAGCAAACACCGTAGATGTTTTAGAATTTGAAGACCTAAGTTTAAATCGTCGCACGCGCCAAGTATACCGAGATCAGAGGTTAATTGAGTTAACTTCTAAGGAATTTGATTTACTAGAATACTTACTAGCCCATCCGCGACAGGTAGTTACCTGCGATCGCATTTTAAAGGAAGCCTGGGGTTACGACTCTATGGGCGATGCTAACGCCATAGAACTTCATATCCGCTACCTGCGTCTGAAACTTGAAGCCAATAAAAAAAAGTGCCTTATTCAAACTGTAAGTGGTGTAGGCTACACATTGAATTGGGAATTGGGAATTGGGAATTGAAAAGTGTACAAAGGGACGAGGTGCGAGGAGTAGGGGAGGCAGGGAGCAGGGGAAACAGAGGGACAAGGGGACAAAAGTTTAAAACTTACACCAAGTCTTTCGCCTTGTCCCCAATTCTCCTTGTCCCCAAGTCCTCTTTCCCATTCCCCATTCGCAATTCCCAATTCCCAATGTTAAATTTCGATGAACACAGATGCCCCAAAAGCTTTTATCAGATGAAGATTTGGGGTTTTTGGCAATCTCAGTAAAAACTCATCCAAGATAGGGTTAATTGTACTAGGATGCACAAAGCTGTGATCATCTAAAATCTAAAACTGCATGACCTATCTAGAAACAGCAGCGCAATTCTACCGCGAAGTTGCCGAAACCCCGCAAGTTGGACTTTGTTGTGTGCAAAGTACACCCCTGCAACTACCAGGATTAAAAGTTCCTTTGGCAATGCAGGAAATGAACTATGGTTGTGGCACTACTGTTCATCCCACCGAACTAGGAAAACAACCGACTGTGCTGTATGTCGGCGTTGGTGGCGGCTTAGAAGCGTTGCAATTCGCTTATTTTTCACGCTATGCAGGTGCTGTAATTGCGGTTGAACCGGTTGAAGCCATGCGGAAAGCAGCCGCACGCAATCTGGAAATTGCTGCTCAAGAAAACCCCTGGTTTGACACCAGTTTTGTAGAAATCCGCGAAGGCGATGCTTTTAACCTGCCCGTTGCTGATGCTACCGTCGATATCGTGGCGCAGAATTGCCTTTTCAACATCTTTGAACCAGAAGATTTAACCCGTGCCTTAAAAGAAGCTTATCGGGTATTAAAACCGGGCGGACGTTTGCAGATGAGCGATCCAATTGCCACTAGTCAAATTCCAGCACATCTTCAACAAGATGAACGACTCAGAGCCATGTGTTTATCAGGCGCACTCACATATCAAGAGTATACTGAGCGGATTACAAATTCTGGCTTTGGTCAAGTTGAAATTCGTGCCCGTCGTCCTTATCGTCTACTAGATTCTCAGACTTATAATTTAGACGAACACCTACTTTTAGAAAGTCTAGATTCTGTCTCTTTTAAAGTTGCTATTCCCGAAGATGGTGCTTGTATCTTTACGGGGAAAACTGCAATTTATACTGGCTTGGAACCCTTCTTCGACGACTGTGCAGGTCATTTACTCCAGAAAGGTATTCCCGCAGCAGTATGTGATAAGACTGCTGCTAAACTTGCGAATATCAACCCAGCAGAAATAATTGTTACCAATTCAACCTGGCATTATAGCGGTGGTGGCTGCTGTTAATTTATTAGCAAATTCAGGTGTCAGTAGCCAGAATGAGCTAAACCTTAGCTATCCGCTAACAGAATAATTCTGTGCGACTGGGGAATTTATTCACATCTTGAATATTTCACTAATTGCATTTTCAATTCTGGCTTCTGGTTTCTTTTTTATAAACACCAAAATGCTGTTAATTAGTTTATTTATTGCCACGCTTTTTTTAGCCTATTCTAATGGTGCTAATGACAATTTTAAAGGGGTAGCAACCTTGTTTGGCAGCCGAACCAGCAGCTATCAAACAGCAATTTTGTGGGCAACTTTTACAACTTTAGGTGGCGCGGTAACTGCAACTTTTTTGGCAAGCACCCTAATTACAAACTTCTCAGTAAAAGGATTAGTACCCGATGCGATCGCTAATGAACCAGAGTTTCGTATAGCAGTTGCGATCGCGGCTGGTTTAACTATACTAGTAGCCACCCTCATGGGATTTCCCATTTCCACAACTCATAGTTTAACAGGTGCTATTATTGGCGCTGGATTAGTTGCGATCGGACTCAAAGTTAATTTTGTAACTTTGGGAAACTCCTTCATTTTACCTCTATTACTCAGTCCGATCATTGCTATTTCTTTGGGAGTAGGAATTTACAGCTTATCTAACTATATAATTTCAAAATGGAATCTACCAGTCAATCAAAAAATGATTGATAATTGCCATTTTATTAGCGCTGGAATTGTGAGTTTTGCTAGAGGATTAAATGATACTCCCAAAATTTTCTCCATCGTTCTGATTATTGAGTATTTTTCCGTTCAGGGAGGAATGATCACGATTGCGATCGCAATGGCACTTGGCGGTTTACTCAACTCCCAAAAAGTTGCTATTACCATGAGTGAAAAAATTACCTCAATAAATCATACTCAAGGCTTATCAGCAAATATAGTAACTGCTATTCTGGTTATTTTAGCTAGTCGATTTGGTCTCCCAATTTCTACCACTTATGTTTCAGTTGGTTCTATTTTTGGAGTAGGGTTAACTTCCAAAAAACCCAATATGCATGTTTTCTATCAGATATTATTATCGTGGATTTTGACTTTACCTACTGCTGCAATTATTAGTGGCATAACTTACAGGTTATTGCAAGGTTAAAAAAATTGAATATGTTTTTACATTTTTAAGGAGTAGTAGCTAATGCAAACCCAATCAAAATTTGCGTCAAATTCAATAATCACATCATTTAAAAATAAACTCAATTCCCCTTTGACAAAAAAGGAAATCACTGTTTTACAAATAAATCTAGGTAAACGTTGTAACCTTTCTTGTACACACTGCCATGTCGAAGCTGGCCCAAGACGTACAGAAGAACTTTCTCCTGAAGTTTGCGAACAATTGATTTCGCTAATTCATAGATTTCCCGAAATTAAAATTGTGGATTTGACCGGTGGCGCACCAGAAATGAATTATGGATTTAAGCCATTGGTAGAAGCAGCAAGAGCAACTGGTAAGCAGGTAATTGTCCGATCTAATTTGACCATTTATTTTGAAGATGGATTTGCTGATTTACCAGAATATTTTGCTCAATACCAAATAAGAGTTGTAGCTTCTCTACCTTGTTATTTAGCAGATAATGTTGATAAAATGCGCGGTTATGGTGTTTTCGATAGTTCAGTCAAAGCTTTGCAATGGCTTAACAAACTTGGTTATGGGAAAAAGCAAAATTTAATTTTGGATTTGATATTTAATCCCCAGTTACCTACGAATGAAAAGTTTTCTTTAGCTCCTGAACAGGCTAACCTAGAACGAGATTACAAAATGTTCTTACAAGAACATTTTAATATTGTATTTAACAACCTCTTCACCATTACCAACCTTCCAGTTGGTAGAACCAAAATGCATTTAGAACGGAGAAAACTGTACACCAGCTATTTGCAGTTTTTAGAGTCGCATTTTAATCCTGACACGGTTGAACATTTGATGTGCCGCGATGAACTTTCAGTTGACTATCTGGGCAATGTATATGATTGCGACTTTAACCAAATGATGAATTTGCCTGCCAAAACTGACAAGGGTGAAACTCTGACAGTTAGCAAATTGCTAGAAGCTGGCAGTTTAGACCTGATTAGTGAAATACAAACTGCTGCTTATTGCTATGGTTGTACTGCTGGGTGTGGTTCTAGTTGTGGTGGTGCTTTGCTCTAAAGATAAATAACAGGGCTTACGCAAATAATAGCCAAAACCCTTATTTTCTTCTTAGGGCAATTCATCTAGACGCATTCGCGGAGCATCTCGTAGAGAAGCGGCTTCCCGCAGAGTATTGCCCCTACAACGTATATCTGAGAGTATCGTTGCAAAAAAAGTCTGTTACCAAAATTGTTACCAGTGCGTTGTTGTTGGGTGGTTACTTTATTATGATATATAGTTAAACTCCTCACACCACACTGAAAGCCGTGAAACATTATGTTTTGCGGTTTTTTCCTTTTTCAAGAATGAGACAGGGACGATCTCTTCTCAAATGAAGATGTGTCACCGTTAGATAGCGTCAATCAACTGTTGCAATTAAGCAGGATAGTCACGATGTAATAACTAGTTTTAAATCTTATACCAAGTTGTGATAGATAGTATTATTTGCTTGAAAGCTAGTCCAGCAGAGCTTAGACGCTAAAGAATACTAACTTTGGCAACTTGGTATTACTAACTCTAAAATACAAGACACTTAAAATAGTACCTACACATAATTTAATCTGCCTAGTCTTCTAGATATATAAGGTGTAAAACACAAGTATTAATACCTGAGTAGCACTAACTGAATAGCGAACACATCCGTAAAATTCCACTGGTAAGCATATTCTATTAAAGATTAGAGTATATTAAGTTTTTTTATACTAATGAAGCATTAGCTATGACTCAGGCAGAATCTGTGTCCAAGATACATAAAGCACTCTATCCTCGTTGGTACTATACTGGGGGTTATATTATTGCGGAAGTTAGCGAAGATGGTACGGAGGTAATCTTGTTAGGTTATGCAAACCCTGACAAATTAGAGTCTGAAATTCTTATCCGTAAAGTAGAAGATAGCTTGGGTTTTAAACCAAAAATATATTGGCAACGGATAGGTACAAGCACTAAAGTCCTGCTGGAAAAGGCAGAAATTGAACAACAACAAGTGGCAAGCTCTCCTTCAAAATCAGAGTCAATAAAAAAAGAACGTACAAGTGATTTGTGGCTTTCCAAGGCTCGTCAAGATGCAGAAGCTAAAGCAAGACAAGATATTCAAGCAGTAGTAAAGTTTGCTGAAGATAGTAAGAGAGCAGTAGAAAGTAAAACAACACAAGATATTCAAGCAGTAGTAAAGTTTGCTGAAGATATTAATAGAAAAGCGACACAAAATAACCAAGCAGCAACCCGCTCTTTAGAGGATATAAAGAAAGAGGTATACCAATGTTTCGGACAAGTATCTCAAGGAACAGGACAAGTAGTAGCTTCTTTACAGCAAACAATAATTGATTTATGGAATCAAGATTGGGTAGATATGCTACTAGAGATTATCAGTAGGGGTATTAATTTAGATAAAGCAAAGGATGAGGTGATAAAGTTACAGCTAACTTACTCTTATGAACAACCTATCCAGATAGCTGATCGCATAATTCGGAAAAAGGCTTTTTATGCTACGGCAACTGGGTTAATTAGTGGAATAGCACCAGGATTTACGCTGGTAGTTGATTTAGGAAAAACTATGCCGTTGCTGGTAGAAATGGTTTATCAAATTGCTGTTATATATGGTTACGACTTAACAGTTTCAGATCGGAAGGGGGAGATTTTAGCAATTTTCGGTTTAGCACTAGGCAGTGATCAAATAGTGCAGTTAGGTTTAGGATTCTTGGTAAAACATACTCCTATCCCCAGTTGGGTAATCGATGCAAGCACTAACTTGATAATGTTTCAATTAATAGGATACACAGCGAGTCAGTTCTACGAAGCTAAGGTTAAAGAAAAGGTGAATGTATTGACATCAAAGCAAGCATTTACTTTATTAGAGGAAGAAATAGAAGCCTATTTGGAAAAAACTATTTCGCAGAAAACAACCATTGCTAAAGCAGTGGATGAGGCTCTCTCGATTAAAAAGCAGCTGGCATTGAGCTAACTTAAAAAGCTGACTTTAAAACCCTGTAGGTATAGAATCTTCCAGGGTTTTGAGTTTATTGAACATTTGATCACTCCACCGTTCATATAGCTTGTAATCGCCCCTTCCTTCTTACTTCGTGTCCAACTCTTGGAGACGCGCAAGGGATGCAGCTCAAATCCGAAACCACTTTTCTACAAATGCTTATATGCAAAGAAGCTTATTGTCACACATTACTCATTCCTCCAACAATTTCTGCAAGAGTGTATAAAAAATATCCCCTTTGTCACACTCTTTCCATAGTCCCACCCCAACCACTAAAACCACCACTTTCTCTAGTTCTACTTTATCCTCAGTGCGATGTCTACGACGCTCGTGGAGTTGCTATCGGCGATCGCTCACATCTTGCCACTCTTGCACTGGAAGTCGGGGCTGCACAGGCAAAACCTTGATTTTCATTAGTCCGCACAGGCGGACTTCGTTTGTATAGCCGCGATTTCTAATCGCTAGGGCTGGGTGCAAGAAGTGAGCGATCGCACTTTCCCCCCAAACATAACTTTCTGTCTACCCTCTTGCGCTAAAGTTGCAAATAAACGTGCATCTAAAGCCAGGAGGAAAGAGTTGTGAAAGCAGTCTTGATGACAGCAGCTGGCAGTCCCGAAGTTCTGCAAATACAAGAAGTGCCAAACCCTGTTGTTCCAGGGAATACTGAACTTTTAGTGCGTTTGGTGGCGGCTGGCATTAACCCCATTGACACTAAACTTCGTAGCCGAGGCACTTTCTACCCCGATCGCACACCGACAATTTTAGGATGCGATGGTGCTGGTATAGTCGAAGCGGTGGGTGCTAGTGTTCAGCGTTTTCGCCCAGGCGATGAGGTATACTTTTGCTACGGTGGATTGGGCGCACACCAAGGTAATTATGCTGAATATACTGTTGTGGATGAGCGCTTTGTGGCACGCAAACCCGCGTCTATCTCCTTTGCCGAAGCAGCAGCAGCGCCTTTAGTGTTAATCACAGCCTGGGAAGCTTTATACAAACGGGGACGATTGGAACCTGGCGAAAGAGTTTTGATTCATGCGGGTGCTGGTGGTGTCGGGCATGTAGCAATTCAATTGGCGAAACTCAAAGGTGCTACTATTTCCACCACAGTCAGTTCTGAGGAAAAAGCTGATTTCGTTAAACAACTCGGTGCCGATCACGTAATTTTTTACAAACAAACAGACTTTGTGCAAGCAGCATTAGATTGGACTGGCGGCGAAGGTGTAGACTTGGCTTTTGATACCGTAGGCGGCGAAACCTTTCACAAAACTTTCCCAGCAGTGCGAGTTTATGGTGATATTGTGACGATTCTCGAACCAGATGCCAATACTGTTTGGAAAACTGCTAGACAACGCAATCTCCGCATTGGTTTAGAATTAATGCTCACACCAGCGTTGCTAGGATTAGAAGAAAGCCTCCAGCACCAAGCAGAAATTCTCGAACAATGTGCCACTTGGATCGATGAAGGCAAGTTAAAAATCCATGTTAGCCATAAATTTCCTTTGAAGGAAGCGGCTAAGGCGCACCAACTAATTGAAAGCGGTTCAGTGACGGGTAAAATTGTTCTACTGATTAGCGACGAATGATCGAACAATTTGCATAATTTATTTTTTAAACGCAAAGGTACGCAGAGGTTAAACGCAAAGGTACACAGAGGAGTTTCTTTGCGTACCTCTGCGCTTCCCTTTGCGTTCCTTTGCGTTTTACTTCTCCTCTTCCTCCCCCTACCAACTTCAGCAGCACAAACGCAACCAGAACGCACACCCTTAACTCTGGAATTATTACAAGAACGTCTACGTACACCTACACTCCGCGAAGGCAATTTGACCGTAGATTTGCAGAAGATGGTGATTGATTTGCGCCCGGAAAATGCTAGCTTTCGTGATGCTTTTTACCAACTCATGCGAAAAGGACTAAATGCAAAACCTCTGGGTTTAGACCTTAGCTATACCCTAATTTTAGGGGATTTTGTGGGCAGTGATTTGGGTTTAAGAACCCCCTTGTACGCCCAAGCGATCGCTTCGATTTTCAGCGTCCCCGAACAAAAAGAACTAGA
This sequence comes from Nostoc sp. UHCC 0252, assembly GCF_034931145.1. Taxonomy (NCBI): domain Bacteria; kingdom Bacillati; phylum Cyanobacteriota; class Cyanophyceae; order Nostocales; family Nostocaceae; genus Nostoc; species Nostoc sp. UHCC 0252. The sequence goes on from NZ_JAYGHE010000006.1 coordinate 113,791, forward strand.
ACGTTTGCGCTTCGTTTGTCTAGAGTCACTCACGAACTCTAAAGATTGCCGATCGCTTTTGGGAACACAATCAACTCCATCCAGTGAAATCGCCGTCTTTCGTGGTGTCTTAACATTAGTGCAAACTCGTTTCAATGGCGAAATGAAGTTTTCTAATACATTCTTTCTTCAGTCTGTGGATGCCCAAGGTGCAACTTTTCTCCAATCCACTAATTGGAATGAAACCAGATTTGCTCGTCCCGTCAACTTTAACGGTGCTAAGTTCAAACAACCAAGCAATTTTCAGGGCAGTATTTTTTTTGAAAAAGCTAATTTTAAACAAACTCAATTTCAAGACATTGCTGATTTTCAAGGCAGCATTTTTGAAAAAACTGTCAACTTCAACCAAGCAACTTTTAAACAGTTAGCTAAATTCAATAGTGGGCAGTGGCAAGATAATGCTGATTTTTCTAATGTCCATTTTGTGAATCAAGCCCAATTTACTAAAGCAAATTTTAATCGGTTCTTCCTCTTAACAGAAGCGACTTTTGAGCAAGCTGTCACATTTCGAGAAGTCGAGTTTAATCAATCGGTAAATTTGCAAGGTGCAAGCATTCTCAACCAAGCGGATTTTAGCGATGCGAGGTTTTCTACAGAAGCTTGTTTAAGTGTACCTGGTTTAACTTTTAACTCTAACCAAGCAAAAATTTTAGGTAATCCCGGTCAGATTGGTAAGATGTTTTGCATCCCTACATTGCAAGGTAATCAAAATATCTTGCGGAATTTGGGGCAAAATTTTCGTCAGCAACAACAAGTCGCCGATGCTAATGAACTAGAATACACAAAACAACAACTACGATTAGTAGAAATGAGTCGCCGTTTGACGGCTACAAATATTAATAGTGCAAGTGTTGCAAGTTTGATTAACCTGGGTTTTTCTACAACTCAAGCCGAAGCGATCGCCCAGCGTCGTCTGATAAAATTGTTTCGCAGCAACAATGAGTTACTCACCTTAGCAGACATCGATTTAGAAAAATACACACAACTGAGTAAGCGCTTAATTGTTGGTGAATCCCTTTCTATCGGTGGGTGGTTATTGCAAGCTTGGAGTTGGTTGGGGTTGAGTGTACTACTGTTGTTGAGTGGCTATGGTACAAATTTCTGGTTAGTGTTTGGCGTGGGAGGAGTTGCGATCGCCTATTTCGGTTTACTATTTTGGCTAGTGGATCGCTACCGTCGCCTGCATCCTGTGCCAATTATTCCCACAGCTTACGAAACCATTTCCATATTAGTCAGTTTTAGCGTTTTAGAATTCTTGAGCTTACTAGCTATTTTTCGTAATGCTCAAAAACCTTGGCTGACATTAGGGTGTCTTTTTATAATTCTTGTTCCCGTACCACTGGCGTTATTAATCCGACTTTACCAACAAGGTCGTTATCACAACTTAATGAACGTCTCTTATTTTACCGAAGACGGCACATTTCGCCAGTTACGATTGTTAATTGGGCGTTTACCAGTTATACCCAGGAATCAGACATTTCGGGAACGATATATGCCTCTTTTGTGCGATCGCCGTTGGAACTGGCTCAACTATTATGATTTTAGTCTCAACAACCTAGTTAAACTAGGATTTAACGACATCCGCCTACGAGACGAACACTTACCAGGTATTATCTCTGCACTTGCTTGGTATCAATGGAGTTTAGGTGTAATTTACATCACATTAGTTTTGTGGACTCTTTCTCGCACAATTCCAGGATTAAATTTATTAATTTATCTGAAGTAATCTCTGCACCTGAACTTTTTTAATTTGTATCATCCAGTGTGGTATTTGCTGTGGGAAGGAAATCAAATAGCCAGCAAATTTTAAATGCTGTCAATAACATGATCGTACTCATATTTCAGACCATCATTGTTATTTTACCTAGATATTCTGGTGATACTCAGAATTAAATTTATTGGTAAAAATATTACTAATTGTATTATTGTCCAGAGAGTTTGACTGTTTTATTTATACACGAAAAAGCGCTTGAGAGTTTTGCTCACTCAAGCGCTTCTCCGTAAAAGCTTATACCAACTCACTTGTTTGATGCAACATTTGAAACCTGCAACACTCCCTTATTAGGGAGCATTGCGAGGATAACTTATGACAAACATCTGGTGAAATGGTATCACTCCTTGCACTAACTAAGAATATCTCTTTTACAAGAAAACGAGGGATCTAGTGAGTGACAGTTTATAAACTGAACACTAGTTAAAAACGACTCACCATGAATAGTAACTAAAAAAACTAAGCACAACTGTAGCAAATTTATAAGTATAGTATAAAAACTTCTAGTTTATTAGCGCTCACTACCTCTGAGTACGGTTTCAAAATATGCAGCAATTAACAGTATAGATAGCTCCACTTTGGTAGTAAATAAACTGTAAACTATTAATGAAAATTGCTATTTAGTAAGCTAGAGATAGCTTGGATATTGACAGAAAAATGATTTAGTCCGAAATAAATCATCACCTTTTCAATAGATAGAGGTATTGTTTAGAAAACAGCAATTATTAAGCAAAGCAAATTCACTCATTTTGGGTTAGGTATCTTATATCTCTTCGTAAACGGTGACATCCAATTTTGCGTAGTGTAAGCCGTTACTTCCTTCGTTGAAGCAAAACATAACTTTTTCACCGACGAATCCTGCTAGTCTTCAATAGGCGCTCACCTACAGCCAAGGGACTGAAATTGGTGTCTAAGTGTATGGTAAGATTGCCTAGAACAGAGATTTTATCTGAGTTGGAGTCTGGTATAAATTGCGAAGGTCAAGCTGACCGTTAATTAACTCCCACGATACTTTTCCTATGGATTTGGAAAATATACAACAACACTGGTGGCGATCTGAGTGTAATTTGTAGAGAAATATCTAGAATTTGCTACCAGACTAAACCAACTTCCCACAATTTTGACTTTTATTTGACTTTTAGGATAGACATATGAACGATAAGCTGATGCTAATGATTCCAGGCCCAACGCCGGTGCCAGAAGCTGCTTTACTGGCATTAGCCAAGCATCCGATTGGACACCGGACTAGTGAATTTAGCAATATATTGGCAGAGGTGACAGAAAACCTCAAGTGGTTGCACCAAACTCAAAATGATGTACTAACACTGAATGTAAGTGGTACGGGTGCTGTAGAAGCCGGAATAATTAATTTTCTCTCTCCAGGCGATCGCATTTTAGTTGGCTCTAATGGTAAATTTGGCGAACGCTGGGTAGAAGTTGGACAAGCCTACGGTTTGAATGTAGAAGAAGTGAAGGTGGAATGGGGAAAACCCTTAGACCCCAAAGTATTTGCCGAAAAACTCCAAGCAGATACCCAAAAGCAAATCAAAGCCGTAATCATTACCCACAGCGAAACCTCGACAGGTGTGTTGAATGACCTAGAAAGCATCAACCGCCACGTTAAAGAACACGGTGAAGCGTTGATTATCGTTGATGCCGTCACTAGCTTGGGTGCGTTCAATCTCCCCGTCGATGCTTGGGGTTTGGATATAGTCGCCTCCGGTTCCCAAAAAGGTTATATGATTCCGCCGGGATTGGGTTTTGTCTCTGTGAGTCCCAAAGCTTGGGAAGCTTACAAAACTGCGAAGCTACCAAAATATTATTTGGATTTAGGCAAATATCGCAAAGCTACAGCCAAAAATACAACTCCATTTACTCCACCCGTGAACTTGATTGTAGCGCTACACACCACGTTGCGAATGATGAAAGAGGAAGGCTTGGAGTCAATATTTGCTCGACATGAACGGCTGAAAAATGCTACCCGCGCCGCCATTCAAGGGTTGAATTTGCCACTGTTTGCAGCAGATAGTTCCGCTAGTCCGGCGATTACGGCTGTAGCACCACAGGGAATTGAATCGGATAAGATTCGGTCATTGATGAAAAAACGCTTTGATATTGCCCTTGCAGGTGGTCAAGACCATTTGAGTAATAAGATTTTCCGCATTGGTCACTTGGGCTTTGTGAGCGATCGCGATATTCTTAGCTGTATAGCATCCTTAGAAGTTACTCTAACAGAACTAGGGTACGAAGACTTCACACCTGGATCTGGTATAGCAGCAGCAGTTAGAGTGTTTAATCAGTCCTAATTACTCAGCATTAAATAAAAAGAGCGAGTTAAATTATTAACTTGCTCTTTTTATTTGTTGTATATAAATGTGTACAAACCCTCAGAGTTCATAAACTTATATATCAACCCTTGTCTAAGGTAAAGTTCATGTGACATGCTTTAATTCTCCTAAATGATACAAAGTTTTCCTAGATAGTATTATTTGCTTCGGAGATAGTCACACAGATAATTCTACACCAAACAATACTAACTTTAGTGACTTAGTATAATCCCAAATTTGCATAATAAGTAGTATTGAGTATTGCTTGAGATTTCAGTAACAACCTTTTGCTAGAGACTTTTAATCTAAAAATCCAAAATCCAAAATTGGCATCTCTTATGCTGTCTCCAGCCAATCATAAATTTGTTCTAGCTGTTCTAGAGTAATCAAGCCATACTGCCAAAGAATCATAGCCAAAGGGCCTGGGTCTTGCTCCCGATGACGCAATGCAACCGCCAACGATGCTGTGGAAATTGCCAAATCTTCTTGCAAAAAATGAATCAGTCGAGAATATTTCGATGGTGACATTTGGATCTCACCTCCTAGTGCAGAATGTATTGTCATATATCAGTTCACCATTGCTCGATAGCCAGTAGCCAGTATTTCATCTGTCACTGTGCCGTTATTGGCTATACACCCAAGCACAGTTTTCTTTAATTGCCCTGCTCGATTTTCAAGCAGTATTTATACTTAGTTAAATTGGCTCCATTTTATTTACTTGTGTACTTTATTTAATTACATAAGTAATAATCAACTTTCCATAGCCTATACTCTCTTATTGGCGGCTATTTACACTTACGCCCAAGGGTATATTTTTGCCAAACCTTAAGACCACGATTTCAGGTTGGAGGCAGTAGAAATTTACATTATTACCACAGTTTTTAAATAGTAGCGTTACAGATGACTTTTTGCCACAGATGGTGACATTTTTTACAAAAAAAACATAGATTTAGGTAGTATAGGCTCTGAACAGAGCAACCATCCAAATCTTTATCCCCGCAAAGCAGCTAAGTCTCAAAACTGAATTTTGACAATATCGCCCACTTTCAACCTCAATTCGGCAGCCCTTCCAGAGCGAAGTTCAATTACCTTATCGATTGGTGTGTTGGGGCCATAGGTAGGACAAGGCTCACTTGCACAAGGAGGTGCAGAAGCTTGGATATATTTAACTACACCGTTCTGTAAAAATACCATATCCAAAGCTACTGGCACATTTTTCATCCAGAAACTAACTGGTCGTGGTGAAGGGAACCCAAATAGCATTCCTCGGTTATCTGGCAAAGCTGGTCGATACATCAACCCCATCTGTTGCTGTTGTGGTGTCTTGGCCACTTCTAGCTGAATCGTTGTGCCATCAGGAAGAATAGCTTTAGCTGAAATTGGTAGTTTTTGACCTAAACTTTCTGGTGCTGGAGTTTGAGAACCAGATGTGGGAATTGGAGGTTTGGCTGTTGTTGGCACAGAACAGCCCATCAATAAAACACTCAGCAACATTGAGAGTAAACCTAGCCAACGACTCATAATTATTTTTAATTTTGTAATTTAGATTTCAATTTTACAGAATTTCAGCTAGAAAACTCATGACTTTTATTTGTCCCGTAATGCACAGACCTTTTCAGCCTCAATTAACCAGGATTTACGCAAATAGTAGTCAAAATCCTTATTATTAAGCAGGGGTAATTCATGAATTGCCCCTACCATATTAGTTTTACGTAAGTCCTATAACTAGACAATGCGCTTGAGTAACTTGTTAAAGGTAGGCAAACTTCCGTCACAGTGTATTAGGATTCTCTTAAAACGTACCCTACGCCGCGCACTGTCTGAATGAGGCGCTTTTGACCTTCATCTTCGATTTTGAGGCGCAAGTAACGGATGTATACTTCAATGACATTGGACTCACCCAGAAAGTCATAACCCCAAACATTCTCTAAAATTTGTTCGCGGGTTAACACCTCGCGGGGATGTTCCATTAAGAATTTTAATAGTTCAAATTCCTTCATTGTCAAGTCAATTGCCCGTCCTCCGTGGATAGCACGGCGAGTTGCAATGTCTAAAATTAGATCCCCAAAACGTAATTGCTCCGTGGTATCTACATCGGGTTTTAAATAGAGGCGAATTAACTTTAAAAAGTCTTCTGAACGGTAAGGCTTGAGGATATAATCATCTGCACCTGCTTCTAGACAAGCTACACGATCATCAACTGTATCCCTTGCCATTAAAATCAATACAGGCGATCGCATACCAGTGCTTCTCAGATTTTTACACAATGAGAGTCCTGATTCTCCTGCTAACATCCGGTCTACAACAATTAAAGCAGGTTGGCGATCGCTACAGTATTGCAAACCACTGGTTGCATCATGAGCCAATATTGATTCATAGCCAGCTTCTTGCAAATCGCAAGAAAGTTGATTTGCTAGGCTCTCATCGGTTTCAATCACCAAAACACAGGGACTTGGAGCAACTGTCATAACAATTTGGGATATTGGATTTGGGATTGTAAAGATATTCCAGAGAAAATCTTTACATCAGTTAGAAGTGCAATTACGAGTTTTTAATGATGGAGCAATCCTGATGTGACGTGCTGCTAAGGATCTTTTAGCACGTTCAGGTGTCAGCCATCGAATTATCGGATGCAATCTTAATAACTAAATCCAAATACCATCCCTACACCAGTAATTCTGGAAGGAAATTAGGGAATGGGGAAGAAGCAAGGGAGCAGGGGGCAGGGGGCAGAGGGGAAAGAGGTAATGTTATTCTCCTCAATTCCCAATTCCTAATTCCCAATTCTCAATCATTACGGCAATTCTACCGAAGTTGGTTTGGCAATATGTGGTAAACCCCAACCTAATTTTTCTCGTAAAATTCGGAAAAACTCAGGCGGTTGTAAGCGAATAAATCGGACACTATATTGCGATCGCTCCATATATACTCTATCTTCTGGGAAGACATAGCACCCTCCATTACCATCCACCACCATCACCAGCCGAGGAATGTTAACTGGGTAAATGTTGACCGATTCAGTATCTGGAAATACTAATGCTCTAGAAGCTAGGGAATGGGGACAAATAGGTACTAGCTGTAAAACAGGTACACCGGGAGTCACAACTGGGCCACCAGCACTCAATGAGTAAGCTGTAGAACCAGTAGGCGTAGAAACAATTACACCATCCGCCGCAATATCTACTGGTGCATGACGACCTATGGCAATTTCAAAATGGCACATACAGGTCAAAGGCTCTCGGTGCAAAACCATTTCATTCAAGCAGAGGGCTTCCCACAGCACTGCTTCTCCCCGAAATACTTTGACGGTGAGCATGGCTCGTTCTTCAATTTCATACTCACCGTTCATTGCCTGTTCTAGTGCTTGGGGCAATTGATTCAAGAAAGTTTCCGTCAAAAATCCCATGTGACCGGTATTCACTGTCAACAGTGGGATACCACAGGGGGCTACCTGACGAGACGCTGCTAAAACAGTGCCGTCTCCCCCTAATACCACTGCAAACTCCATATCTGAGTCAAAACCAGGGGGCGTTAGACCGTCAATGGGGGTGTGGCATACAGGACTATCTGGATTAGAGTAGCCCAATATTCCACCGATACTCGATGTGACACACACATCCCAACCGGCTGCGGTTAGCTTGTCTTTCAACTCGATAGCGACACGACCCGCTATCGGTTTAACGTCATTGTAGATAATGCCTGCTTTCGGCACACTCAAATATCCAAGTTTAGGCGATGCTTTGTATTATTTGACACTCCCTAGCCTGAAAGCATGAGGATTCTTGGTTCATTGATACACCTTTAAACTGCCTAGCCTTTCGGCATTACTTAAACCAAAAACCCGTTCAATTGAACCAAGTTTCGAGCCTAATTTAGACAGCCCCAGAGGGCTTATCTCCCCAAGCTTTAGAGGATTTCTCCCCTTGTTTCCGTGTGCCCCACGGTACGCTTAATTAACAAGTTTTTGACTTTTCTGGTATGGGTGAGCGTTTGCTACCCCAGCTATGTTTATCGTGGTTTTCGCCGCCCACTAACCATTATTATTTCCTAGCCAGTCGTATTGGGGTTGGTTATCCATTTGTGCTAGCGGTTATTCTACCTGTGATATTGTTTGATTATACCAATCACCGGAAACTTTCAAGACAAATTTAGAGAATTAAAGTCGTCCTAGAAGGATGGGGCTTTTAACATTTTTGGTCATGTAGCCTGAAGTCAAATATCCAGAATGCAGAGTTTCATGACTAATGTCTGTTTTGTAATGACTATTGACTATTAGCTTTTGAAGACTGTTTAAAAGGAGTTTTTTTAGGTTTCTGCTTTTTATTTTTATTTTTCTGGTAGTCTACCTCTTTGAGCTTCTTCATAATTCGGCTGAAGTACTCTTGTAAATAACTTTCTAGGGTTGTAGTCTGTTGCGGATCTAAACCAAAGACTGTATACACTTCATCCATTGAAGCATTTAGCTGTTTACCACTAGCTAATACTTCTGTAAACGCTAGCCTGTCTGCCACGTTCCATCCCCACTGAAAAGATCGCATTAAGCCCCGAACGGCACGCAGTAGGGTTATCGGCATCCGTGTTACCCTAGCGTCTTTTCCAGATAAGCGTTCGCACAGGTTGATGATTTCTTCTGCACTCCACGCACGAGTACCAACTACAGGAAAAGCTTGGTTTTCCGTTTCGGGCACACTCAATGCACGGATGGCAAACTTAGCAATATCCTGAGTATCCATGTAGGCAATGGGAGAAGAATTACCTGTTACCCAAACTGGCTGTCCTTCCAAAATGGGAATCCCATATTGACCGATTAACCCTTGCATAAAACCAGCTAGCCGCAAGATGGTATAATTCAAGCCTGACTCCGCTAAGAATAGTTCTGTACAACGCTTGATTTCCATGAGCGGTACTTCTGGGTATTTATCCGCATCCAAAATTGAAAAGAAGATAAAGCGCTCTACACCTGCTGCTTTTGCTGCTTGAATTAATGCTACTTTGCCCTCCCAGTCAACTTGTTTGATACTTAGTGAATCTGTAGGGCGAGATGTTGACGCATCAATAACTTGGGTTACGCCAACTAAAGCTTCCGCTAAGGTATCGGGATAACGTAAATTTCCTGGTACGAGTTCCGCACCCCATTCTTTGAGAAAAGCTGCTTTTTTACTGCTGCGAACAAGACAGCGTACTTTATATCCCTCATCGATTGCACGACGAGCCACTTGTCTTCCTAAGGTGCCAGTGGCACCGACGATTAATAATGTCATGAGGTTTGTAATAAATTTTAATGTTTTATGAAAAGAATGTTATCAGAATAACCTATGCAAACAAAAGTTTACATCTTTTCTCAGAAAATCAATTTATTTGGATAAACTCATGGGAAAATAGCTGTCCGGTTAACGGACAAGCTTTTTTCTCATTTCGATGAAAAAGGGAGTGGGGAGAATAAAATAACTCCTAACTCAGCACTCAGCACTCAGCACTCAGCACTCAGCACTAATTACTCTTCCCCGCCCTGAATTTTCAGTAACAATGCGCCTAAGCCCCAACCTACGAAGATTAAACCGAAGGACAATACAGCTGCATTCAAAATTTCGCCGCCCATTAGTGTGATTCTCCTTATGCAAATTAGTGTGTGTAAACTAGGTCTAGCAGAAGCTTTTCAATAGTTACTGTAGGATTAGACCCGTGTAAATAATTTTAAACTAGTTTAGCAAGTAATCCCTACTGGTTTGGGGGGCAATCCCTACTGGGGAGCGGGAAAGATAGGGAAATACCAGAAAACTTGATGATAATTATTATGAATAAATTTTATGTATCAAAATAATCAAGATAACTTAGTGAATTCTCGCCAAGATAACCGCCCGCGTTTGGCGCTGACGTTAGGAGATCCGGCGGGTATTGGGCCGGAAGTGATTTTGAAAGCTTTAGCAGAGCCAGAAATTAGTAAAAAATACGACGTAACAGTTGTGGGTAACGAGGATTTGCTGGCACAGACTTATCACAAACTGAATTTAACTGAGAATTTAGCACCTTTGGCCAATCCAGAAGAGTTGTCTGTCAGCAATGTGCAGTTGGGTGGAGAAATTAAAGGTCAAATTATCCCAGGAATAGGTAATGCGGCGAGTGGTGCGGCTAGTTTTGCTTATATGGAATATGCGATCGCACAAACACTCGCTGGTAAATTTGATGCTATTGTCACAGGGCCGATCGCTAAATCTGCTTGGAAAGCCGCAGGATATAATTATCCAGGGCAAACGGAACTTTTGGCGCAAAAGTCAGGTGTTGACCGTTTTGGGATGTTATTTGTAGCGCGATCGCCTCATACTAATTGGACACTCCGCGCTTTACTTGCGACTACACATATTCCCCTCCGTCAAGTAGCGGATACATTGACACCACAGTTGTTGACACAGAAATTGGATTTGCTGGTGGAATGTTTAGAGAAAGATTTTGGAATAAAAAATGGGAGAATTGCGATCGCAGGTTTGAATCCCCACAGTGGCGAACAGGGACAACTGGGACATGAAGAACAAGATTGGTTAATTCCCTGGTTGGAGCAAGAGCGGCAAAATAGACCACAATTACAGCTAGATGGGCCAATACCGCCAGATACGATGTGGGTTAAACCTGGTCAAGCTTGGTATGGAAATTCTTTAGTCCAAAATCCGGCTGATGGTTACTTGGCACTTTACCACGACCAAGGCTTAATTCCTGTGAAGCTGATGGCGTTTGATCGGGCAGTTAATACTTCTATTGGTCTTCCTTTTGTTCGGACTTCACCGGATCATGGAACAGCGTTTGATATTGCGGGTAAGGGAATTGCTGATGCTACGAGTATGAAAGCAGCAATACATTTAGCGGCTGAGTTGGTGAGTCAAAGATTGGCGGTGGGGCGTAGTTAAAAGTTCTTTGTTGCAATATTTACTAGGAGTAATGCTTACTTGAATTTTGAAATTATCGGAGACATCACCAATATTGAAATAATTGCTGTTGGTAACTCCATTCGTGAACTAGAACGCTTGTGTAAAACTTATGGTTTAGGACGGTGGCGGAAACTTAAAGGCTTTGCAACCATTAGCTTAGACGGCAGAAGCATTTACGAAGCTGAGTGACACTGATATGAAGCCCACGGAATGGGTAAAAAAGAAATCAAAATAAAACGCTTTCTATAGGAGTCATTATGCAGTCAGCGAACACAGAAACTCAATATGTTGTTTGCATTAACAACAAAGATTATCCTGCTTCTTTAGAAATTCGGAAAATTTACCAGACCGTTCCTGATTCTGATGCTGTTAAGCACCAAATGATTAGAGTTATTGATGAATCAGGCGAAGACTATTTATATCCTAGCAATTGTTTCGTATTGATTGAATTACCAAAAGCGGTTGCAGAAGTTTTTTATCTGGCTAGTTAAAATTTAATTATTCGTTTCAATAACTCTACATATTTCCATGCGCCAAGCATACTGGTGAAAACAATGTTCGTCTGCTTTGGCGTAATGATGCAAGATTTTATCAGTATTAGCTCTGTGCTTGTCCCAAATTTTACCTAAAGGCGAAACTTCGTTTAAACTTTGTATATTTTGATTTTTAGGAAATTTATCTTGAGACGATATATTAAAAGCAATAAAGTTACTGTCTGAGGCTTGAGCAGACACGAAATCACCAAATCAGTTTGTATCAACGCCTCAAACTAACGCAAGTTATACGGTCAAGCCTCAGTAAAAGTATTTAAGTAAATAATAAGACTAATGCTGACTCAGATGAGTCATTCTTTGTTATAAACTAGTCCTGAAATTGGAAAGCTCAGGAAGTAGTATTTTCTTCGGGTGCTTCAAACTTATAACCATAGCCGCGCACAGTTTTAATAAACTCTGGTACGCTAGGATCGACTTCCATTTTCTTGCGAAGCTGACCAATATGTACGTCAACCACCCGGCCATCTCCTACGTAATCGCAACCCCAAATTTTTTGGATTAGTTGTGGACGACTCCAAGCTTGATTAGGATGACTTGCCAAAAAATGTAAAATATTAAATTCCAGCGCTGTTAAAGCCAGAAGCTTATCGTTAAGTGTTACCTCCCGTCCCTCTGGGTTAATTACTAGCTGCTTGAAAATGATCCGTTGTGTCGGTGAAGGGTTGATGTAGCGTATCCGCCTCAAAAGAGCTTCTATTCTAACTTCTACTTCTGCAAGACTAAATGGTTTAGTCATGAAATCATCAGCACCTGCACTCAAGATTTTAATTTTATCAGCCTCGTCAGTCCTACTAGTTAGTATCAGCACTAGAACATTAGTCCGACTCTGCATTTCTTGGCAGAGGCTATAACCATTAACATCCGGCAAATTCCAATCCAGAATCACTAAAGCTGGGTTGAATTGCTCAAACATCGATAATGCACTTTTACCATCTGCCGCCGCCTCTATTTGATATTTCCGACTCAAAAAACGATGGACGAGATTTCTTACGCCGAAGTCGTCATCAACAATCATAATTTTGGGAGTAGTAGCGGTAACTATAACCATAATGTTGCCTATTGTAGATTGGGCGATTCTCTGTTGCGTCAGTTTTGCTGTACGTGTTTCTGTTGAGAGTGGATTCGCGCGCGTCTCTGCTGAGTACGATCGCTACTGTAGTACTTGTGTACAATTAATTTTCCATGAAGCTTATAAAAACTTCAGCCATTGCAATACTTGTAAAATGTATAACTATTGTATGATTTTTGTATAAATTTGAATTTATATGGTACAATATACCACTTTTATACTTAGGATAAGTATAATTGAAGACCATTTCTACAACCACAAATACAAATAGTTTAGATAAACACTATATACGAAAGCAGTTGCTATAACTTTGGAAAAGCAATGCACTCTATGATTAATTAGCTATCCACAAAGGCTTACAAAGCAAGCCATAAGCTAATCTAAATTTTTAACTATACCTACCCAACCGTACTTTAAGCACTGGGTATCTGCTCCTGAAGAGGAACTACGAAAATTTACACAGCGTGTATTTACATGCAGCTACCCTTTTAAGCATATACTATACTACAAATTTCAACCTGAGACTATGACAAGCCAAGGAGTGAGAGCATCGCCAGAAGTTAAGTAGATAAACAAAGTTAATTACACAATGTCATTGCGAATGCAGCGAAGCGAAATGAAGCAATCGCAAGGGCTGGGATTGCTTACGCTCGCAATGACTGTAATTAATTTTGCATGGTTACTTATTAGGGCAGCAAAAACAGCTTTAACAGATAAAACTTGGAGTTATATGATGTCCGACAAATTACTTGTGATATGTCATTGCGAGTGCAACGTTCGCGGTAGCGTCTCGTAGAGAATTGGAATGAAGCAATCGCAAGACTAAAGCGCAAATCAAAGGTACTGATCTTGATATGCTGGTGCGGGAAGTGCGTCAAAAACGTCAAGATAAAATCCAAAGTGCGGCAAGAAATTGAAGAGACATTATTGTTAGCGATCGCAGATATTAAAAAGCTACATAATTCCTGTAATAATGGTTGAACGTTTTTTGATATTTAGAATATTTTGAATATAAAAATTAATAAAATAAAATAAAACTTATTATTCATTTTTTTTAAAGAATTAAATATCCGAAACTGAAAATTCAAATATTTTATTAGAATCAAGTACGAACAAAAAGCCTTTTTGATAGTCTAATCTGATTGTATTTGCAATGGATTAAATGGTAGAAAATATTTTAATTACCTACTCTACCTTGAGAGAGACTTTGCATAACTTCATCCCAGAGAAAGAGCAATTAAATATATCTAGTCCGTTAAATTGCTATTAATATCGTTAGTAAGGGATAATTATGGTAAACGATTTAGTAGGCGGCATCATTCCTCCACAGCCACCAATAGAAACACAATCTGATGCTCATGCACTGAAATCTCGCCTAGAATGGGGCGAACCAGCTTTTACAATCCTAGATGTGCGCGATCGCAACACCTTCAATGAAGGACACATTTTAGGATCTATGCCTATGCCAATAAATGAATTGGTACAGCGTGCAGTACCTTCCTTGGATAAGAGCCGTGATATTTACGTTTACGGTGCTAATGAAGAAGAAACTGCCCAGGCCGCACAACAACTGCGTTCTAATGGATTTGAGCATGTCTCCGAACTCAAAGGTGGTCTTGCCGCATGGAAAGCGATCGGTGGGCCAACAGAAGGCATTATTGAATCAAAAACTCCCCCAGGTGCAGATGAATACAATGTTGTAGATCGGTTAAAAAATCACCAAGAAAATCAGCCAAAGGGAGGCACTAGCGCGACGGAAGCCATTAAGAAAGGAGCTAGTAACCTCAAAGAAAGTATTCAAGAAGGAGCTAGTAACCTCAAAGAAGGCATTGAAGAGGGAGCCAATAATGTCAAAGAAGGCATTAATGAAGCTCAAAATTCTATAAATAAAGATGATTCGAATGTTGGCTCTTAGGTAAACTTAGAAAGTTACCGATAGACCTCTTGAGTAAATCAAGAATAAAAACCCTACTAAACCTTTGATATTACATCAAAGTCTACCCTCTTTGCTTATAGGGAACAGTTAGAGAGGTGTTAGAAGATTTTTTAAGAGGTCTATAGCGGTTCGTAATCATAATGAGGTACAAAGTAGGGTAGCACAGCTATGCGCCCCTCTCTTGTACCTCATTTTTGCAAAATCTAATAATCTTCTGCCATTGTAAACCCGAACAGCGTCTTTTATACCATTCCTTTGTGAGGCTGCGCCAAACCTTTTTAACTTCTTTCTTCTCTGCGAGACGCTGCGCGAACGTGTCCTTTTGATTAATGTTCAAACAAATCCTTAAATTGCAATAAATCTAAGGAAACTATTGTTGGTAGAAATTCAAAACATTCTTGAGCAATTTTCCAACGTTCTTCTCGTTTGAGCATTTCTGTTAACTTCTGCTGCACACTAAGTAAGTAACGCACATCATTAGCAGCATAACTAAGTTGAGCTTCAGATAAACTAATGGCGTTACCCCAATCAGAAGTTTGAGAACTTTTATCCAGTTCTACTTTTTCTAACTCTTGCACTACATCTTTGAGTCCGTGGCGATTTGTGTAAGTACGAGCTAACTTACTAGCAATTTTGGTACAAAAAACAGGGTTAACCTGAATCCCCAAATTGGCTCGCAAAGTTGCCAGATCAAATCGAGCAAAGTGAAACACTTTTACAACATTCGCTGCTTCCAAGAGTTTTTTTAAGTTTGGGGCTTCAACTTGTCCTTTCGCTATGCGGATTACAGTCACTTTCCCTTCTCGATTGCACAGTTGGACAAGACACAAGCGATCGCGCTGTGGCAATAATCCCATCGTTTCTGTGTCAACTGCGATCGCTGTCGATTCTAAATACTGACTAAGGGCTGCGTCACTGAGATCGCGATCGCTCACCTGAAAATCTTGTAATGTCATGAATTGTTCAAAAATAATAGCAGTGTCCAGCAGATAAAAGTCTTGTCAGACACTACATTATTATTGTGCAAAAAAACCAGAAATTAAATCTACCTACCACGCAAAAAGAGTTGTGTCAGGTAAACTTCGCCTTGATTATTAGTAGCAACGCCAATTCCAGTAAGATTGTAATTTCCTTTTAGATTCTTTAGATGTCCCGGACTGTTGATCCAACCAGTAACAGCTTCTTCCACAGGGTTGCTATATCCTCGGTTGAAAGCAACATTTTCCGCCGCACTGTTGTAGCGAAGAGGGATAGCTTTGACTCGCCCTTCAAATCCCTGATGACTAAATGGGGTTTTCCCCTTAGCCATATTTTGACTATGAATTCTTGCTTGTCGAGTAATATTTGCATTTAAGGTCAACTTTGGCAGTCCTTTAGAAGCCCGATATCGATTAATTTGCTCAAAAACTGATTTTTCTAGCTCAGTAGTTTTAAAAGTAGGGGTCGATATTGCAACCTGACTGGAAAAAAGCGACAACAGCTTATTACGGGTGGATGTATTTGTAGAAGGATGATTTGGTATCGGAACAGCCGTTAATCCACTAGCAAGGACAAGCGCACTTAAAGCGATGCCAAAAGCAGTTTGTCGGAACATGGAGAATTGCGTAAGTTTAGAGATAATAAGACTTCTACTCTAACTTATTGTTCCGAAGATATATACCACGATACTATTAAGTATTGATGAATTTCGGCAATTTGCCTACATCCTTTATAGGAAGTAGAAATAATCTTTTCCAACTGTCAATATTTCAATAGATCAGCTTCATAAAATCATGCTGATTTTTGCTGATAATTTATGATTTTTATAAATTACTAAAAAATAATGTAGTATTCAATAAAAAAATGTCATTGAAACTACATTATTCAATATCTAATAACAGTGTCAACAGACAGAAATCTGGGGAATTTTAGAAAAAACTTAAATTTTGCTAAACCTATCAACGAAGAAAAATTTGTGTGAAGTAGATTTTGCCTGTGCTGGTAGCAGCAACACCAATCCCCGTCTTATCATAATTGCCTTTGATATTGGCTAGATGCCCTGGACTTTTGAGCCAGCCTTGAACAGCTATCTTAGCAGGGTCACTATATCCCTGGTTATAAGCGACATTTTCAGCAGCCCCTCTGTAAGAAATACCGATTGCTCGAATACGTTCTGAAAATCCTGTATGTCCAAAGCCAACCTTACCATTAGCCATGTTCTGACTGTGAATTCTGGCTTGATTATCGATAGCAGAATTACGAGTCAGCTTTGTTAGCTTTTGGGAAATTCTGTAGTTATTAATTTGGGTGAAAACTGACTCTTCTAGAGCAGCAGTGTTGATACTAGATGCTGCAATTTTGAAGGTATTACTTGATACGTTTGATGACATTGGTGTAATGTTTGGACTTGTTACAGGAGTAGCGATCGCTCCACTACTGAGAACAATGGTACTTACAACGCCGTAGATGGTTGTTTTAATCATTTGCTGAAAGTAAAGTTCCAGACCATCTAAGCAAACTAATGTCAATGTGACAAATTGATTGTAAGTCTATATACCTTTCTTTATGCCAGCTTTATGGTCGAAAACTACCAGTAAACCTTGAAATTCACAATTTTACGAAAAAATAGTGCTATGTATAAAAATTATCCTCTACCATTAGTATGATTATTTTGATATCCAAGACTTACGCAAATAATAACCACAACCCTGATTATCGGGTAGGGGCAATACCCTGCAAAAAGCTAGTTGGCCTCTACATGAATTGACTTACAGCGTGTAGTTTTGCGTAAGTCGTAATACAAATGGCATCAAATTTTTTACTATAAACCTCTGTGCAACTAGTTTTGCTTCAGGGTTTCTAATTCTTCTTGCACCACGCGCAGCACCCGGGTAATATATTCCGCCCGCCAGTGTTCCCGCTCCTTAATTACCTTGGCATCCGGCTGGTAAGCTTCGATTTCAGTAGGCAATAAAATATCTTTAGCCTCTAGCAATCGTTCAATGGTGTCTAGTCGCTCATGCAGTACTGATACCTCACCAGTCAAAGCCATAACGATCGCCAACAATTTATCAATTTGCGGATTTTCTAGGTAAACAGGTCGTTTACCCTTGGCTGTTTTTACCATCTAATAACAATTCTCCAAAAATAAAACTAGATATGCAAAAGAAGGAAACCCAAATTACGTTCGCGTAGCGTGCCGGAGGCTCCATTACGAATTACGAATTACTTAGTTGCTGCAACCACAAACCAAGTGCCTTGACTGCCTGAATTACCATTAGCTATCTTTCCTTTCCATGCCCCATTAGGGACAAACTTCTCGAATGTCTTATCTGCTGAAAAACCAGCCTCAGTAGCTAGCGTCACCAAATCCAGATCGCGTACAGCACTCCAGAAGGGTTCGTTGTTGTTAGCAGTTTCCCAATCATAAACAAACTGCGTATAAATATCCATGTGACGATACAGGGGCGCTTCCACATGGAGCATCATGCCGCCAGGAGCCAGTAGACGATAAGATTCTTGCATAACTTTACGCACAGATGGCGGGGGAATTTCATGCAGCAAAATATGAGAAACCACTAAGTCAAATGATTCATTTGGAAAGTTAGTTTGCTCGGCATTTTGCTGAGAGAAATGTACCCGTTTGCCCAAGGCTTCGGCTCTTGCATGAGCATAACGTAGCATGGGTGCGCCTATATCAATGGCATGAATTTCTGCATCTGGGTAAGCATCTACGTAGGGTAATGTGCTATTGCCAATAGAACATCCCATATCAAGAATTTTTCTCGGTCGAAAGTCTGGATACTCTGGTAGCAGATAATTTTGGACTATAGATAGCCCCATATCATCGTTAAAGGGCCCCAACCAACCTAGACCATAAATATAAACGCCGCGATCGTAAGTTGCGCCAGCAGCTACATCATCCTCAGCAAATTCACTATGATATCCTCCAGGCATACAGTGAATGTCTACAGCTTTTTGATGAGTAGGTATTTGAAAATTTGGGTCGAGAGTTAAAGTACCTAGTTCATCACCCTGATCTTTGGCACGTTCAATCAACTCTGGCAGTTGTCTGTCAACACTGGAATTTACAGCATCCCATAATATTTCCTGGTTGATGCGCTTGAGGGCACTAGTCCATCGATAGTAGGGTTCATGCTGCATTACTTCCCGAATTTCATGGCGATTTTCGGGAGGACGCTGATGTTCTTGTTCAAACTTCGGCTTGGCTAGTTTTTCATAAAGTACTTTATTACCAGGAGAGATATTCCTGAAAATGTGCATTCTCAAACTTTGCACAAAATTTTGGCGTGCCAACTCGTCGTGAGTGGGCTGCGGTAGCATAGCGTGTTGGAATTGTTGATCCATCATTGCTTCCTCCCAAATATTTTACGTAGATTTACGCTGGGTCTAATAACTTGGCTACCGTTTGTACATCTTTATCACCGCGTCCAGAGCAGTTAATTACAATTCGGGGACTACCGCTTAGTTGAGGACATAGGGTTTCGAGATATGCGATCGCATGGGCTGTTTCCAATGCTGGGATAATCCCTTCCAATTTCGATAATCGCTGGAATGCTTCCAAAGCCTCTGCATCTGTCACACTATAATATTCGGCGCGACCAGTGTCTTTCAAATAGCTATGTTCTGGCCCCACACCGGGATAATCTAACCCCGCACTAATTGAGTGCGCCTCAATGATTTGCCCATCCTCATCTTGTAATAGATAGCTCATCGCTCCATGTAATACACCAACTCGTCCTTTTGTCAAGGTTGCTGCGTGTTTTTCGGTATTAACACCTTCTCCGGCTGCCTCAATTCCAATAAACCGGATAGAAGGCTCATTAATAAACTCATAAAATAGTCCCATCGCATTGGAACCACCACCCACACAAGCCAAGAGAATATCAGGCAGTGTACCCCACTTTTCCATTGCTTGGGCGCGAGTTTCTTGGCCGATGACTGCATGGAAATCACGTACCATCATCGGGTAAGGATGGGGCCCTGCTACCGAACCCAGGATGTAGTGAGTTGTTTCCACATTTGTTACCCAATCGCGGATTGCTTCAGAAGTGGCATCTTTTAGGGTTCCAGTTCCCGCTTCTACTGGACGCACTTCTGCCCCCATCAACCGCATTCTAAACACATTTAAAGATTGGCGTTCCATGTCATGAACGCCCATGTAAATTACGCATTCCAGTCCAAAACGAGCGCAAACTGTGGCTGTCGCAACTCCATGTTGTCCAGCACCCGTTTCGGCAATAATCCGTTGCTTACCCATGCGTTTCGCCAACAATACCTGACCAAGGGCATTATTGATTTTGTGAGCGCCAGTATGATTTAAATCTTCGCGCTTTAAATAAATTTGCGGCCCGGTGCGATCGGGTCGGGCATAATGAGCAGTCAGACGTTCAGCGAAATACAACGGTGTGGCGCGTCCCACATAATCCCGTAACAACTGCTGCAATTCTGCTTGAAAACCGGGGTCATTGCGGTATTGCTGATAAGCTGTTTCTAATTCAGCAAGGGCAGGCATCAGCGTTTCAGGCACATACTTACCGCCGAAGCGTCCAAAGCGACCTAGCGAATCGGGAACCTGAGCAGTTGAACTTGGAGAGAAGGGAGTGGTAGTCACAGGCTGTTTTCGATGACGGGAATGACTTAATTATTATAGAAAAGTCTGGGACATATCTGGGTATATCTAGGGAATGGGGAATGGGACAAGAGGTGAGAACTTGAAACAAGTCTTTCCCCTTGTCCCCAATTCTCCTTTTCCCTAAGTCCTTTTCCCAATTCCCAATTCCCAATCCCCAATTCCCAATTCCCAATTCCTTGCAATGCATTTGTAATGTTAGCCTAGAATTGATATCCCAGCAGAATGGTTGCGTCGAAGTTTCCACTGCCTTTGAAATCTTTCTTAAACATTTATTTTATGTCTTCTTCCAATTCTAAATCTTCTGATAAAAGCTTCGTCTACCGCGAATTTGGCAACGATAACTCCCCCGCTACAGAAAGACCAATTCCAGAACTACCTCCGCAACAACAAAATCTTAAAGTACAAGCTTCCCGCAAAGGACGCAAAGGTAAAACTGTCACAGTGATTAGCGGTTTTCAAGCTAAACCAGAAACCTTGGCAGATTTGGTGAAGCAGTTGAAAACCCAGTGTGGAACAGGTGGGACACTTAAAGATAACGAAATTGAAATTCAGGGCGAACACAAGCAGAAAATTGTCGAGATTTTGACCAAGCTAGGTTATAAAGCTAAAATTAGCGGTGGCTAGAATTAAGTGCGGTTTCCCGCATCTTAACCGTGACCTCGATTGAGAAAGGGAGTGTTATCTTTGAGAGGTACAAATATGCTTGAACAGTGGTAAAAGAGTTACCCAACAAGCTATTTTTGATGAGATGAGTAGGAGGTTTAAATGGATTTAGTTCGGATTCTGTGTGCCATTTTCGTACCGCCTTTGGGAGTTTTTTTACAAGTAGGTTTTGGTATAGATTTTTGGATTAATATAGTATTGACGCTTTTTGGTTACATCCCTGGAATTATTCACGCAGTGTGGATAATTGCTAAGAAATAATTTTTTGTACGAGTAGCTTAAGTGTGACAATCTCGACAGAGGCAATTTATTAATTGCCTCTAAAAAAGCTTATAAGTTGGATATCTGCACTGATAGATTCTAATATTATAGATGTAGCGGTTTCCAATCATATAAGGGGTGCATCCCAGTTTTTATTTTATATTCAGAGAATAAATTGTCATTGCGTTCGCGCAGCGTCTTATAGAGAGGAGGGACGACGAAGCAATCACACAATCTCTCACTAAGCACCAGTTGATGGGATTGCCACGCTTCACTTCGTTACGCTCGCAATGACAGGCAAAAAAGTGGGATGCTCCTTCATATAAGCTACATAAGTTGGTAGGGATGCATAGCTATGCGCCCCTACCAAGTACCTGACTAGAACGAGAAATACTATCTATAAATCAATACGCTTGGGTTAAGGATAATTGTAGGTTGGGTTAAACGAAGTGAAACCCAACAAATGCCCGAAAATGTTGGGTTTCGTTTCTCAACCCAACCTACGCAAATTTATTTTTCTGGCTTAACCCAAGCGTATTGATCTATAAATAATAATCAACTATTTATTTTACTTAAAAAAATATCTAACAGGTTATTTATAAAGCAAAAAATAAAATTACTATAGGATGTGTTATGTCATGTTCGGCAAATTACTTTCGATATGTCATTGCGAGTACAACAAAGTGGAACGTTTGCTGATAAAAATGTCTCTAAAGTATAAATTTTTATGGCAGTAAATCCCGAATTAGCTCTCATTTTTTAACATGGCATAGAGTCTAAACTCTAGAAGCAAGGGACAGATGTGTAATTGCCATTGCACAGTTGAAACGTTCAAATCTTTGATTAAGCCAGTGCGTATATCTAGTACCCAACCATGAACCATAGGCGCTTTTCGCTCATAAAGTGCCTGACGCATGATAGAAGTTTGGTAGAGATTTTTCACTTGCGCCACTACATTTATTTCTGCCAAACGATTCAGGCGTTCTTCTCTGGTTGGCAAGGCATCAATTTCTTGTTGTTTGTGTAAATACAGTTCTCGAATCGGATTTACCCAGTTATCTAGAATTCCGATAGTTCTTCCTTCCAAAGCTGCTTTAATCCCTCCGCAGTCGTAATGACCACAAACGATAATATGTTCTACCTTAAGATGTAATATTGCGTATTCTAAAACGGCTAAAAAGTTAATATCTGTTAGAGAAACTTGATTAGCAATATTACGATGTACAAATAACTCTCCTGGTTCTGTACAGGTAAACTTTGTTAAGGCTAAACGGCTATCAGAACACCCAATGTATAGAAAAGGTGGTGTTTGTCCGCTAGATAATTCTTGAAAGTAAGTTGGATCTGTAGCTAGTTTCTCGGCAACCCAAGCTTGATTTTTTTTGAAGATTTCATCAATGCTGTTATATTTCATTTTTCGTCAAACTAGAGAGAGAATCTCTTGAAGAAGAATTCAGAGGTCAGAATTCAGGAGTCAGAATCAATCAGTTGTGGATTCAGACCGACGCAGGATTGAAGACTACCAAATTTTCAATTTGGTGGGGGTCTTAAACCCAGTTACTCATCCGCCAGCCATATAGAATTCATTCTGAATTCTGACTCCTGACTCCTGAATTCTGTTCGATCAATATTTTAGCTGAATTACAGGTTTCACTAAATCAGTATGAATGTGTAATCTAAAGTTTGAGAAATATGACAATCTTCTTTTTTACAACATTGATAAAATTATTAGACCTCTTGCATAAATGCTTAAATTGTCATATTGATCTGGGCTGAACAGAGTAGTGACATTCTTGATTTTTTGACTTTTGCAAGAGGTCTATTGTATAAATTGTAAATAAGCAAGTTAGGATTTAGAGAGAAAAAAACTATGCATAATTTTAGGGGAATAGCTCAATAAAGGAAAATTTATATCACCGAAGATTTGATTATTGAGACTATCGGTTTCAAATTCTCGTCTAGCATCTATAGGATATTCTTGCAAAGTAAAAATTTTTATAACCAGAATCATTTTAAATCAAACCCCAAATTTTGCATTTGAGTCAATCAATTGCAGTGGAAGCTTTTAGTAATATCTCCTTCAATACCCAGAGACGTTTCCTGATAATAAGCTATCTCAAAATTTGAGGTTGAGATATTAAGCAAGTTATTAGCTTCAATCGGGGGCGACAACTTTACTACCATTATGATGGTTGATTGACCAACGGTGATCGACAGTCACAGAGGAAAACTCGCAAATTTCTTCTAGTCGTTTTTGCTGTACCGCAGCTTTACGGAGAGTAATAATTAATTGATTTACCTGATGTCGTAAATCTGGATTGTCATTTACAGCTAACATAGTTTGTCTTTCTAAGAGTTGAAGTATAAGTTCGTAGTGAATAGGTGAAGGTAGAGGAATTTGCTCCATGAAGTTTAATTTTGATTTCATATTTGGAATTTTGTCTTAGTCAAATTTCATTTCTTGTAAATAAATTGTTACATAATAATTAACTAGTTGCTTATGGCTTTGGTTTGATTAGTGATGAAGATTGAGCAAAGATATTGATAATAGTTGACAGCAAAGTACTGCGTGTCTACGCATAGTATGCCCCATTAGTTGCCCTCTACTAAAAGGTACAGGGAAAGTATTTTTTCAGAAATTCTTTGGTAATATACTGGCGATCGCAGCGCCGGGATCTGGTTGTTTTACCAAAGATTCCCCAATGAGTACAGCCGATGCACCTGCTGTAAACACTAAACTCAGATCATCTGGGTTGTGTAGTCCTGACTCGCTGACAACAAGGATGTTTTTCTCCTGCAATTGGCTACCCCTTGCAGCTAGAAGTTGGCAAGTCGTTTGCAGATCAACAGAGAAATCTTCCAAATTGCGATTATTGATTCCTACTAAAAAGGCCCCATCTAAAGCTAATACACGGTCTAGTTCTTCCAAGCTATGGACTTCAATCAAGGCTGCCATTTTCAGGTTGTTAGCGATTTTAAGGAAGTATTTCAAATCTTGATCGCCCAGGATAGCTGCAATCAATAAAATAGCATCTGCACCATGAATCCGCGCTAAGTATATCTGATAAGCATAAATGATAAATTCTTTGCATAATAAAGGCAAATCTACGGCAGCCCGAACCTTGGCTAAGTTTTCAAAACTACCTTGAAAGAACTTGACATCGGTTAGCACTGAAAGACAACTAGCACCGCCTTGCTGATAAGATTGGGCGATCGCTACTGGGTCAAAATCTTCTCGAAAAACGCCTTTACTCGGTGAAGCTTTTTTAACTTCGGCAATCAGTGCTGGCTTTGTCTTACCTTGGCGCAAAGCGGCAACAAAATCACGGGTTGGCGGCGCAGTCAATACCTGCTTCCGTAATTCTTGTAAAGGAACCTTTTCTCGCATTAGGTCATATTCTGCTTCTTTCTGCCAGACAATTTCTTCCAAGATATTTTTTGGCGCTGAATCAGGTACAACAGCCTGATAACGCAATATCGATACAGCAATAGCTGGGTTAGGGGAACGACGACGGATTTGCATAAAGATTGGGGATTAGGGATTGGGGACTAGGGATTGGGGATTAGGGATTGGGGATTAGAGACTAGGGACTAGGAATGAATTCTTCCCAATCCCCAGTACCCAGTACCCAGTATCCAATCCCTAAATTGCGGCTCGTTTATACGCTTCGTCCAAGACTTCGGAGAGTGTCGGGTGGGCGTGAACTAGATGTGCAAGGCTTTGGACAGATTGACGGTTTGCGATCGCAGCTGACGCTTCATGAATTAAGTCTGAGGCGTGCAGCCCGAAAATGTGAACGCCTAAGACTTCTCCGGTGTCTTTGCGATATATCACTTTGGCAATACCGTCGGCTTCATTTTCTGCCAACGCTTTGGAATTCCCTTTGAAGTAACTCCGACTTGTGCCGATTTCAAACCCTTCGGTTTTTCCTAATTCCTTGGCTGCGGTTTCTGTTAAACCTACATAGCTGACTTCTGGGTGGGTAAACGCCGCCGCCGGGATGCTGCGATAGTCTACTATTCTTTCCCTCCCAACTATATTTTCTACCGCGATGATGCCCTGAGCAGAAGCCGCATGTGCCAACATCATCTTTCCATTAGCGTCGCCAATTGCCCACACATTTGGTACTACTTCACCAGCCGATAGTACTGCCATGCGATCGTCAACTGGGATAAAATTCCGCCGATCGAGTTCTATGCCCACAGACTCTAAACCAAGATTTTTGGTCGCCGGGATGCGTCCCGTAGCCACCAAGCAAGCATCTACTTCGATGACATCTACATCTTCTTTGGTTTTGAAATCGGCTAACTCAATTACCACTGGTGAACCGGGGATGACTTTTTTAGCGTATATCCCTACTTTCGTTTCAATATCGCGGGGAGTAATTAGT
This sequence comes from Nostoc sp. UHCC 0252, assembly GCF_034931145.1. Lineage (NCBI taxonomy): Bacteria > Bacillati > Cyanobacteriota > Cyanophyceae > Nostocales > Nostocaceae > Nostoc > Nostoc sp. UHCC 0252. The sequence goes on from NZ_JAYGHE010000006.1 coordinate 139,357, forward strand.
ACCCGTTCGGCAAGTTTGGCAATATCGCGGTCAAATCCTGGCATTAACTGATCTAGGGCTTCAATCAAGGTGATTTCGCAACCCAAAGCTGAGTAAACATCAGAAAATTCCAAGCCGATGTAACCACTACCAATAATTGCCACCCAGTCGGGTAGAGACTCTAACTTAACGCCTTGGTCGCTGGTAAAGACAGTTTTGCCGTCTACTTCAATCCCTGGAGGTACAAAAGGAATTGAACCAGGGGAAAGGATGATGTCTTTGGCTGTGATGGTTTTTTCGCCACCGTCTCCGGTTACAGAGACTTTTTGCGCCCCAGCGATTTTTCCCCAACCTCTGATAATATCGACTCCTAGACGTTTGAGGCTGTTGGTTAAGTCCCCTTGAATTTTCGAGACGAGATTATTAGCATGATTAGCGATCGCTTGACGATCAAATTCCACGCTACCAATTTGAATTCCCAGCGATTTGAGGTGATGGGCATCGCGTAACTCCCGCACCCGCCCAGATGCCGCTAGCAGCGCTTTAGAAGGAATACAACCCCGATTAACACAGGTTCCTCCCATATCAGCAGCTTCAATAATCGCTGTTTTTAAACCACAACTTACGGCGTGTAAGGCTGCACCATGCCCGCCTACACCAGCGCCGATAATGACTAAATCGTAATCAAATCCTTGACTCACGTTAGGTTCCCCGTCTGCTTCGCCTATTTATTCTCAACTTGACCGACAATCAGTGCAACCCCTTTAACAGTTATCAATTATCAGTTGTCAGTTTCGTTGCTGGGTTTAAGCCCCCAGCATACAGTTATGAGTGAACACTGGAAACTGCTAACTGATTTAATTCCCCTACCATCCGCCTGATAACTTTCTGATTTAACTTAGGGTTGTTGCTAACTTCAATTATGATTCACTAACTTCTGGCGAAAAGATGGATGTTTTCAGTAATTATAGTCAAATCTAGATACTTATTTTAAAGGGAATGGGGAATGGGGAAGAAGCAGGGGGCAGGGAGCAGGGAGCAGGGGAGACAAGGGGACAAGAGGTGAGAACTTGAAACAAGTCTTTTCCCAATTCCCAATTCCCAATCCCCAATGACTTTACAGCACGATCGCTAACACCTAAGCTGGATTTAGGATTCATCCAAAAGATTTACGCAGGCGATCGCTCGATGTCTATTCCCCAAATTACTGAATTTACTATCCGCCGTCATGCTAACGCTAAATCTTTCCAACGCGGCGAGGCATACTATGAGGCTGGTGCTGTCAATGCTATTACCCAACGTGGTCATCGACTTCAGGCTGAAGTTGCAGGGACTGAAGCAAGACCTTATCATGTCAATCTCAGTTTCGATAGCAGTGGGTTAATCTCAGCAAACTGCACCTGTGCCTACAACTTTGAGGGATGGTGCAAACACATTGTAGCAACGATGCTCGTCTGTGCGCGTAACTCAGAATATATTGAGCAACGCCCTACCTTAGAACAACTACTCAATCGCTTGGATCATATCCAAACCCAAAGATTGCTGCAAGAGTTGGTAAATGAATACCCACCACTAATTGAGGCGATTGATCGTCATATAGGTTGGATGACGAATTCTATTGTCGAGCAAACAACCAAAAAACCTGTGCGCCGCGTTACGATCGATCAGGCTCTTTTTCGGCGGCAAGTCCGGCAGATTCTTCGGGATACTGTGCGCTACTTTGAGGAGGGGTGCGAAGAAGACCCGATTGGCGATGAATTGCTGAGTGTGGTGCAAACTGCGGTAGATTTTAGCGAACGGGGAGAGGGTGAGAATGCGATCGCTATTTTAGAAGCAATTACCTCTACGTGTGTGGAAAATTGGGATGACGTTGCAGAATACGGTGCTGAAAACGATGAACTTATCGAAGAATTAAATAATGCTTGGTGTGAAGCAATTCTTACTGCCGAACTCACCCCAGAAGAAAAAGTTGATATTCAAATAAATTTGGAAGCCTGGCAAGATGAGTGGAATGCTGATTTTGGCCTAGTTATGGAAGCTTTACGCCAAGGTTGGGATTATCCGCCTCTAGTGCAAGTTCTCCAAGGTAATATTAACGAAAGGGGAGCTTGGGAAGAAGATGTGCCAGACTATGCAGATGATTTGGCGCTAATTCGGCTAAAAATCCTCGAACGTCAAGAACGTTACCAAGAATACTTGTATTTAGCAGAAGCAGAAGGGCAAACGCAGCATTATCTGACTATGTTGGGGCGTTTGGGCAGAGTAGAAGAAGCAATTGATGCTGCTCAAACCCAGATGAACTCAATGGAAGAGGCTTTTGCCCTAGCGAAAACATTAAGCGAACAAGAGGCATTACAGCAAGCGCTAGATATAGCCCAAAGTGGATTAAATTTACCAGGCAATTGTCAGTATGAGTTAGGAATTTGGACAAGTGATTTAGCTGTGGAGTTGGGTAATAATGAAGCTGCTTTATTAGCAATCAAAGCGGCTTTTCAAATTAAGCCCTCCTTTGTTGATTACGAAAGGATGGCAGAATTGGCTGGGGAAAATTGGGAAAGTGTTAAAACAGACCTGCTGAGAATTGTTCGTACTGATAATGCTTGGGGAACAGCATCAGCCAAGGTAGATATATTCTTGCATGAGGGGCTAATCGATGATGCAATTGCGATCGCTAGTGAACTTAGTTCTTATGATTCAGAGTTAATTCACCGAGTTATGGATGCTGCTATCCCTTACAATCCTAGTTGGGTGATTGCTAATGCGCGTCGCCGTGCCGAAAAAATTATGGATGCAGGTAAAGCCGAGTATTACTACGATGCAGTTAAATGGTTAAAAAAAGTCCGCGCTGCCTACTTGGAATCTGGGAAGAAAGCTGACTGGTTAAACTATCGAGAAAACTTGATGCAAACCCATGCTCGTAAACGTAAATTGATGGGAATGTTTCAGCACAAGGATATGGAGTAAAAACTATTGTTTTTAAGCTTGAATTTGATGACTGTGGGAACCATAAGAGTACTCCAAGTAAAAAAATGCTCAATTGTCATTGCGAGCGAAGCGAAGCAATCCCAGCCCTTGCGATTGCTTCGCTTCGCTCGCAATGACGGGTTTTGGATCATTTATTTTTTGGAACACTCTAACTAATTATGCGGACATGGTACTACTTACTTATTGCTTTGAAGTCTGCGATCGCCAAATTATTTAGCTTTTATATCATGTTCGACTCAATACTTATGTCATTGCAAGCGTTGCGCGGCAATCCCAAACCTTTGCGATTGCTATCTCTACGAGACGCTACGCGAACATTCCACTTCGTTGCATTCGCAATGACAATTATTTGACCGGACATGATATTACAGCTATTTTCATGTAAATAGACCATGCGGTAAGGGCATAGCAATCTGACTTTTCACGGCATCTGGAAAACCTCACTTCTATTTCTCTCTCCTAAAAGGAGAGAGACTTTGAATTTCCCCCTTCCCGCATCGGGAAGGGGGTTAGGGGGTTAGGTTTTTCGTGGACTTTTCCACATAACATGAAAAGTCAGCATAGCAATGCTGTGCCCTTACAACAGATGTGGTTCAAATACATGAAAACTGCTGTAAATAAAATATCAACTTTAGCGGCAAAAGATGAAGTAAGATCCACATCTGAGGCAGTTTCCGTATAATCCCATAGTTACTGACAAAAATAGTCCAGTGCGATGATCAATAAAAAATATCCTCAGAATCTTATAGCGTCCCACTTACCACTGAGTATGCTTATATTACTCAGCAGTATATCTTCTAGTCCACTGAAAGCTCAGGCTGTTGATGCTACACAATTACCAACGAGTAATTTCCTTCTGTCGCAACAACTTCCATCACCACAGGATGTCCAGCCATCCATACCTTCGCCGCTTCCCTCACCTGAACTGCCACAGCCACTTCCGCCACCCGCAGAACTATTTCCCCCCTCTGCTCCAAATCCCATACCTGATGAACCACTCCCTGGCAACTTTCCTCAAACTATTGTTGTTGAAAAGTTTGAAGTTGTTGGTAGCACAGTCTTCAGTCTTGAAGAGTTAGCCCTCGCCACTGCTGAATTTACCAAACGACCAATATCGCTGACTGAAGTATATCAAGCACGTTCTAAAATTACCGATTTATACGTCAGTAATGGTTATATTACCTCCGGTGCATATATCCCACCCCAAACAATCAAATCTGGTGTTGTCAAAATTCAGGTGGTCGAAGGTAAATTAGAAGATATTAAGGTAACTGGAACTCGGCGGTTGAATCCCAATTATGTCCGTAGCCGACTAGCAATAGCTACATCGCAACCTCTGAATCGCCAGCGTCTACTAGAAGCACTGCAACTATTGCAACTTAATCCTTTAATTCAAAACTTATCTGCTGAACTCTCAGCAGGATCGCGGACTGGTTCGAGTCTTTTGGAAGTCAACGTTACTGAGGCGAAAACCTTTAGTAGCCAGATAGTTCTTGATAATGGGCGATCGCCTAGCGTTGGCAGTTTTCGCCGCCGATTACAAGTGAATGAAGCCAACTTATTAGGATTAGGGGATTCTTTGGGTGCCGCTTACACTAATACCGATGGTAGCAACTCCTTGGACGCAAGCTACACATTACCACTTAATCCCCGCAATGGGACACTGACTTTTAACTATGGCACTACGTCGAGTAATGTCATTGAACCTTCTTTCAAAGATTTAGATATCGAATCAGCTTCTCGCTATTATGAATTGACATTCCGCCAGCCAATAGTTCAAACTCCTACTCAAGAATTTACCCTTGGGTTAACAGCTTCCCGACGCGAAAGTGATATCTCGTGGAATCTACAACCAGAGTTTTCCCCCTCTCTACTTTCGCCTGGTGCTGATGAACAGGGACGCACCAGAGTATCTGCGTTGCGATTTTTTCAAGAATGGACGAGTCGTAACAGCCGTGAAGTCATCGCCCTCCGCTCTCAATTTAGCTTAGGTTTCGATGTGTTGAATCCCACGATTAATCAAAACCTTCCCGATAGCCGTTTTTTTGCTTGGCAAGGGCAAGCGCAGTGGGCACGCCTTTTAGCTCCTGAAACCTTACTGTTACTTCGTTTAAATACGCAACTTGCATCCACATCACTTTTACCTTTAGAGCAAATTGGCTTAGGTGGCCAGGATAGCGTTCGAGGCTACCGTCAAGATTACCTGCTGACGGATAATGGTACTTTTGTCTCTGCGGAAGTTCAAGTACCAATTCTGCGCTTACCCCAAATAGATAGCACCTTACAGGTTATCCCCTTTGTGGATTTTGGTGTTGGCTGGAATAGTTCTGGTAGAGTAAATCCCGATCCTAATACTCTAGCTGCTATTGGTCTGGGGTTGCGTTGGTCACAAAGCGATCGCTTCACAGTTCGTCTTGACTGGGGTATTCCTTTAATATCTGTTGACTCAAATGAGAGAACATTACAAGAACAGGGTCTGTATTTTAGTTTACTTTATAATCTTTTTTAAAATTTAGGAATTCGAAACAGTTTCTTTTCCTTGATTAGCTTTACCAAAAGTGGTTTCCCAGCATTAAAAAATAGAAATCAAATGGTTATCTATATAATTCCGAGTTTTTCTAGGTGATTTCTCACAAAGAATATACCCAGGTTGACGAGTTTCGACTTCTCTTCGAGACGCTACGCGAACGCTCAACTCTCGATCCCTTAGTTGGTTGAGCGAAGTCGAAACCAACGGCGACGGTAGATTTATTAACGGAAATTGCCCTAGCGCTCAGAATAAAAATCCGTAAATATACCATATATTCTATTCAGGGTTTGATTTTATTCTGGGTATCCTAAGAAAGACAAGGTTAAGCCATATAGACGAAGGGACACAGTTTATAACTTATATCTGGGACTTTCAATTAAAAAATATTCCAACCAATAATCGTGGTTGTAGAGTGCGTTATTGCGATAGCGTAACATACCTGTTATCTTAGGCGGTGCGTTATGCGCCATAAGACACCCTACTAGATAATTTATTATTTGGAAGTCCAAATGAGTCTAGAAAACATCTATAACTTCTACCACAAAAACTGATTTAAAAATCAGTCATATTATTCAAGAACTCAATCATGAATAGAATGGCTGGTTTGTAACTCACACCAATTTTGTGATCTTAGGTGGTGACAATTTTGATTAAACAAGTTTTCCTAGAAGTTCAGACTTATCAGAACGCACTTCTTTTTGGGAGTGGTATTTTTCAGACTAAGACATAAATATATGAAAATTTGAGGAAGAGCAATGCTAGGAAATGAGCGGGAAAAAATACGCCATCTGTTGGTCATTAAAGACCTGCAAGGACGGCGAACTGTACCCTTACGAGAGACTACTTATTCTCTAGGGCGGCATCCTGCAAACACTATTCTCTTGGCTTCCCGGTCAGTATCAATGCAACATGCAATTTTATTGCGAGTAACTGTTCCAGAGACTGACCAATATGGCTTCCAGATTATTGATGGCAACTTCAAGGGGAAAGGAAGCACTAATGGCTTATTTATAAATGGCGCTAAATGTTTTTCTCATAATCTTAGAAATGGAGATACTATTGCCTTTGGCAGTAATCAGGCTCAGGCTAAATATTATGCCATTTCCAATATTTCAGAACAAGCATTTTCTGAATCTTTTGATGTTGAAGACTTATCTGGTTTTCTATCAGAGCAAGCTAGTCCTGCAAATCCTTTTCAAACCCTAGCGATCGATCCTGGTTTGGAAGCAGCTAGTGAATCTGCCTTAGCTCGCCTAGCATCGTTTCCTGAACTGATCCCAAATCCAATTATTGAGATGGATTTCGAGGGAGTAGTGACTTATCTTAATCCAGCCGCAGCCCTTAAGTTTCCTGAACTTAGAGAAATTGGGACAGAACACCCAATATTAGCAGGACTTGTGAGTACAGTTAAGAATCTAGAAAAAAATTCTTTTGTACGGGAAGTGGAAGTAGGTACAGAAGTTTTTGAACAATCCGTTCTCTACCTTCCTCAAAGTGATTTAATTAGAACTTTTATTATTAGGGATATTACGGAGCAAAAACAAGCCACATCTGAGTTGCGTCAGCGCGATCGCTTGCTTCAAGCAGTTGCAGAAGCCGCTAATTATTTGCTAGGGGAAATGAATTATGAAACTGGTATTGAGAGGGCTTTAGCTGTACTGGGCGAAGCTGCCAAGGCAGATCGCGCTTATCTCTTTCAAAACCATCCCCATCCTGCTACAGGGGAAATAGCCGTCAGTTTAAGGTTTGAATGGACGCAATCTTTGATTGAATCTACCCGCCATTACTGGCAGAATCAGCCTTATGAAGGTTCTGGATTAGCGCGTTGGTATACTGTTCTCTCTAGCGGCCAGTCCATTAGTGGACTCACCCAAAAATTTCCTGTCGCCGAACAAGAATTCCTAATCCGAGATGGTATTAAATCCTTGATTCTAATTCCTCTCCGGTTGGAGAATGAATGCTGGGGATACCTTGGCTTGGCAGACTGCACCTTTGAGCGTCACTGGTCAAAGCACGAAGAATCTACCCTCTTAACGATGGCCGCCAGTATTCTTGGTGCGCGGCAGCGTCAGCAAGTAGAAGAAAAAATTCGCTATCAAGCCCTTCATGACTTGCTGACAGGGTTGCCCAATCGCCTACTATTTAATGAACTGCTCAGTAAAACTCTACCCAACGCCACGCGAAATAACGAAAGTTTAGCTGTGGTCTTCCTTGATCTAGATCGCTTCAAGTTTATTAATGATACTCTAGGTCACACTTTGGGCGATCAATTGTTGAAAAGTGTTGCTCAAAGATTACAAGATTTACTCAGAGGCGGAGACACCATAGCCCGATGGGGAGGCGATGAGTTTACTATCTTGCTCCCGCGAGTCATTGATATTGACGAAGTAACGCAGGTGGCGTACAGAATCTTACAAGCCTTAGAAGATCCTTTCCATCTCCAAGGGCATGAACTTTATGTGACTGCTAGCCTCGGTATTGCCTTGCTTGATAGCAACAGTCCTGATGCCGAAACGCTAATCCAGCACGCAGATGCCGCTTTATACTACGCCAAGGATAAAGGACGGAATAACTACCAATTCTATAGTGTTTCTCTAAGCGCCAAGAATCCTGAACTTCTGACTTTAGAAAAGAGTTTGCGCTATGCCCTAGAACGTGAAGAATTTACGGTGTACTATCAGCCTCGCGTGAACATTGCCACAGGAAAAATTACTGGAATGGAGGCTCTGTTACGTTGGCAGCACCCAGAAATGGGATTAGTTGCGCCCAGTGTCTTCATTCCCCTCGCTGAAGAAAGCGGATTAATTATTGCCATCGGCGAATGGGTGCTACGGACGGCCTGTGTGCAAAATAAAATCTGGCAAGATGCCGGATTGCCACCTATAACGATGGCTGTCAATCTTTCTCTAAAGCAGTTCCGCCAACCCAAATTGGTGGAAATTATAACCACAGTTTTAGAGCAAACGGGTCTAGAACCCCACTTTTTAGAATTAGAAATTATGGAAACCACAGCCATTGAGGATTTGGGTTTCACCAGAACGGTGTTAGAGGAGCTAAAGCAGATGGGTGTTTGCATCTCCATTGATGACTTTGGTACGGGTCATTCCTCACTCTCGCGCCTACAGCTTTTGCCACTCCATACTTTAAAAATAGATCAGTCTTTCGTGAAAGATTTGAAGCCGGATTCCAAAGTATCTCATATTATTAAAGCCATAGTTACCTTGGGACAAAGCTTGGGATTGAAGTTGACAGCCGAAGGGGTAGAAACAGAAGAACAATTAGAGTTCTTGAAATCTATCAACTGTGATGAGATACAGGGTTATTTATTCTACCGCCCACTTACTGTCCAAAAAGCAACAGAAATCCTCGAAAGTAAACGACCGACTCTCTAGAGCATTGATACTAAATTCATGCTTTCTTAAGGTATGGACTTAACACAGAAGCGCTATGTAGCGCTTCTCATCTCCAATAGGACTTACGCAAAACTACACGCGGTAGGGGCAATTCATGAATTGCCCCTACCCGGAAATTAGGGTTTGGGCTATTTTTTGCGTAAGTCCTGTTCAATACCGTTTTAGCAGCAGTAAAATTTTATAGTTAAAGAACGAGAGCTTTACTTTTAGGGAATAGGGTAATAGTTTTATCCCCGTTGCCACTAGCCAGCACCTTATTATCTAGACTAGAGGCAACGGAAAAAGTATATCTTCAAGATCCTGAATTAGACATCGCATCGCCAAAGTTTGATTGTCATATCTCGACTACCACTAACCAAAGTTTTGCCATCGGGACTGAAAGCGACGGAGTTAACCCAATCTGAATGATTGCCCAGCATGTAAAGTTGCTGTCCCGTGTTAACATCCCATAGCTTTACAGTATTATCTGCACTACCACTAACAAGATGCTGACCATCGGGACTAAAAGCGATCGCACAAACATAGCTGCAATGTCCGGCAAATGTGTTAATTAGCTTACCTGTACTACTGTCCCATAGCTTGATAGTTTGGTCATAACTGCTACTAGCTAAAATTTTTCCATCATGGCTAATGGCGACACACATCACCCAACCTGAATGTCCGTTGAGAGTTTGCAGCAGTTTGTTACTCTTCAAATTCCACAGCTTAATGGTATTATCTGCACCGCCACTGACAAAAATCTGTTGTTTTGGGCAAATAGCAAGGGAGTAAACTAAGCCAGAATGACCTTTGAGGACTTGCAGTGATTGTCCCATCTCTATATGAGAAACCTTGATAGTAGTATCTGTACCGCCACTCAGGATAGTTTGACCATCTGGACTAATGATTACAGAAAAAACTGGAGTTGAATGTACTTTGAGCGTCTTGAGTAATTTACCTGTAGACACTTGCCAAATCATTATGCTGCTATCATCACTGCCACTAACCAGAGTTTGACTATCTGGGCTAAAGTCTAGGCATCTTACCCATTTGGTATGACTAGTGAGAGTATGTAGTAATTTCCCTGTATCAAGATGCCAAATCTTGATAGTATTATCACCACTTCCACTAGCCAAAGTTTGCCCATCTGGACTAATTGCAGTTGTAAAAACCCAGTTCAGATGGATCAGGGTGTGTACACATTTCCACGGTGAAGGTTGAGACTGTGATTCAGGTGGTGGCGGCGTTGATGGCTTTGGCGGCGATGTTGGTTTGGGTGGTGGTGGCGGCGATGTCGGTTTGGGTGGTGGTGGCGTTGGTGGCTTTGGCGATGCTTTTTTCTGTTTCAGTTCCAGTTCTCTGGCATTTTTCAAATCTGACTTTGCTCTATTTTCATATCCTAGTTTCGAGCAAGCAATCCCTCGGTATTTATACGCTTCAAAGTAGTTGGAGTTGAGACGAATCGCTTGGGTAAAGTCTTCAATTGCTTCAGTATATTTTCCTTTTTGAGCTTTCTCCATCCCCAGTTTGTAGAAACTTTCAGCATTGGATGGAGTGAAATCAATTTTGGTAAATGTGCAAGCAGATTGATTTGTCTCATCTGGCTGATAAGACTTTAACCTTGCATAAGCTTGATTGATTTCTTTGATTTTCTCTTCTGCTTCTAGCTTTTGCTGCGGTTCAAAAAAACAATCTGGATGCCAAGTCTTAGCCATCTGGCGGTAAGCTTGCTTGACCTCATCAACAGATGCACCTGGTTTTAACCCCAGAATATTGTAAACGTGATTTATATCGAAGCGATCGCTCATACTAGGAAATCAGCAGCAAATCCAACTCTACTTAGTATTCCCAAGCATAGGTATTGACTAACTTAAAGTATGGTATCGCCATCCAAAGTATCTTAAAATATGGTGCTTCTCATCTCCAACGCCGATTTAGCCGTAATATCTTTTTAATCCCTTGACAAAATCTTTCTAGCAAAGGTCTAGGCTTTGATACATATCTAGGCGATCGCACTCTCCTTGCAGCACCAGGATTTTTTAACCCCTGTTCTATTTGTGTAGCTTTATTTAAATCGGAGGCGGCTCTATATTCGTATCCCAGTTGGGAGCAAACTAGCCCACGATATTTATATGCGTCAACATAGTTAGGATTGAGACGAATTGCATGGGTAAAATCTGCGATCGCATCCTCATATCTTCCTTCCGTGGCATTCTCTACGCCTAAAGTATAGAAAGCTTCTGCATCCCAACGATTGACAGATATTTTTGTGGGATTTTTAGGCGAAGATGAAGAAGGATTTTCTGAAATGGGAGGCTCGGATGGACTTTCTGATTTGAGCTTGTTGTAAGCTACGTTAATTAATTTGATTTTTTCCTCAGCTTCCTGTTTTTGCTTTGGATCAAAAAAGCGATCGGGATGCCAAATTTTTACCAGTTTACGGTAAGTTCGCTTTACTTGTGCTTGAGATGCACCGGGTTCTAGCCCAAGAATTTCATAAGCATCATTGATATCGAAGCGTAGACGTTTCGGCTTGTCGTTAGACATCGCGCATACTGAAAAATCGGCAACTATATACTATGTTAACTATTCCCCTCAATTTCCTCCAATCAACCCAAACGCCCCATTCTGGTTATCACTGGGATGGCGGTAGTCGCCGCTTCTTTGAAGGTTGGTATTACCGCGTCACTTTGCCGGAAATTGGGCAAACATTCGCCTTTATGTACTCCATCGAAGACCCCATCGGCGGGAAACCCCATAGTGGCGGTGCAGCCCAAATCCTCGGCCCAGATGATGAGTATTTATGTCGTACTTTTCCTGATGTGAATAAATTTTGGGGTAGTCGGGATGTTTTAGGTTTAGGTCATTGGGGTAAAACAGATTTGCAAATTTCTCCTCTGTACCTTCTCCCAGCAGAGTTTGAGCATCATGTTCAAGAGGGATATCAAGCCACAGCCACCTTAAATCAAGGAATTATTTGCGATCGCGCCACCAATAATTATTGCCGTTGGGAGTATGAAATTCAACCAGTATACGGTTGGGGTAATCGAAATAGCATTCAGCAATCAACCGCCGGCTGGCTCTCATTCTCACAGATTTTTGAACCCGGATGGCAAATTTTGATGGCTCACGGTTTAGCCACTGGGAAGATTGATTGGAATGGGAAAATCTACGAATTCACCAACGCCCCAGCCTACGGCGAGAAAAATTGGGGTGGTGCTTTCCCGCAAAAATGGTTTTGGATAAATTGTAATTGCTTTGAAGGCGAACCCGATTTAGCATTAACTGCTGGCGGTGGACGGCGGGGTGTGCTGTGGTGGATGGAATCTGTAGCGATGATTGGGTTGCACTATCAAGGCAAGTTTTATGAATTCGTTCCCTGGAATTCACAAGTAAGCTGGGAAATTCAGCCTTGGGGTAGATGGCAAATGAAAGCTACGAACTCTAATTATGAAATTGAATTGACAGGAACCACAGATTTAGCTGGTACACCTCTGCGTGCGCCCACAGAGGATGGTTTAAGATACTGTTGCCGAGACACTATGCAAGGGAAGTTAAATTTAGAGTTACGAGAATTAAATGGGAGAAAATCTAAAATAATCCTAAAAGCAGAAAGTTTTCTTTGTGGTTTAGAAGTAGGCGGCGGCTCTTGGGATAATGTTTGGCAGTCTCGGTAAAACTACTGCTATAATTATATGTGCTTCATAGTTGGGGTTGTAGCTCAGTTGGATAGAGCGGACGCCTCCTAAGCGTCAGGTCGTGCGTTCGAGCCGCACCAGTCCCGTAACCAAATAAATCCCTAAGACCTTGAGTAATAGCAGGTAATAGTATCGTCTAACTTATTTTATAGGAAATTTCATATAAAATGGACGAGGGTATTATAGAAATTCCTTTACGACCTCTGATTTGGATGGGAGACTCTCTCAAAAATATCCGCTCATTTCCTGAAGATGTGCGTGTATCAGTAGGCTATGCGCTGCAATTGGTGCAAGCAGGGGAAACACCAATGGATGCCAAACCTTTAAAAGGGGTTGGAAGCGGCGTGTATGAAATCGTCAAACGCTACGATACCGATACTTACAGGGCAATCTATGCGGTAAAGATTGGAGAGAAAATCTATGTTCTGCACGCTTTTCAGAAGAAATCAAAGCAGGGGATTAAAACCCCACAGACTGATGTTGACCTGATTAAACAACGCTATAAGGACGCAGTGGCAAGGGAGAAACAACAATGACACAAGAACCCGTTTTTGAGGAAAGCAGTGGCAACGTATTCGGTGATCTCGGTTTAGAGGATGCTTCGGAACTTTTTATGCGAGGCAAGATAGGGATTCAGGTACTGCGCCTCCTTTCTCAACGCGACCTGAAACAGCGCGAAATCAGCGAACTTCTTGGCATTCCCCAGCCAGAAGTATCTCATTTGATGAAAGGAGAGTTTCAACGCTTTGGCGAGGGCAAACTCCTCATTTTCCTCAAACGGCTCGATACGGAAATCACCTTACATCTTCGCCCTCGTTATGCGTCGGGCCAATCTGCTGAAACTGTTATATCGCTATAGGAGAGGATAGAAGCCTATTGGATCTGAGTTTAGAGCAAAACAAGATTTATTCAAAAGCAGCTTGCAGGTAACTCTATTTCAAACACATAGACTTTACTCATGCAAAAAGTCTATTTAGTTAAACCAGCGATCGCTACCTCCAATGATAAGAGCGATCGCCCATTAAATTAGTGGCAAGAAGACGACTATAATAAATTTCTTCATTGCTAATCAGCGACTCATTGCAAAAATCTGTTCAGCCGTTAGGGTAATATTCGGAAACAATCTAGAATCAATTCGATCCTCCCCTCGAAACACCTTTGGGGGTAAATACTCTCCATCTTCAAGTTGATAGATTGTAATGGTTGGCTGCTTAGGAGAGCCAATGAACCGAATCCCACCAAAAGCAGCATAGTCTACAATGATGTACTCGAAAACGCCCAAGTCCTCATATTCAGCAAGTTTTGTCAGATAGTCGTCCTTCCAGTTGTTGCTAACGACCTCAATGATTCCCGGTGGTGGAATATATGCAGCAGCAGAACTAGAGATCGTTTTCATCCTCTGCCATTCAACTCTTGCAAATATGACAATATCTGCTTTCCGACTTTTTTCCTTTTCTCCTGGCGTTGTCTTGAGCCGAACCTGCTTGGACTGGCGCGACACATAAGGCAGGTCATTTTCTTGGCAGTGATTTTCTAAATAGGTACACAGTCGCTGGATCAAATCTTCATGATTTGCATTTGGTTCTGATAATGGCACGGGAATCCCATCCAATAGCTCAAACTCTCTGCCTGAACCATCGTCCCAGGCAAGAAACTCTTCAAAAGTCAGTGGTTGTGTGACGCTTGCATACATCGCCCTCGCTCCCTTGCTGACGGGTACTTCACTCAATGCTACCAAGATGTACAGCTTTGTTTATGAGTCCTGGCTAATTTTTGTGCCGTAGTTCTGAAACAACAGATTGAGGTTTGGTAATAGAAAACGATTGCGCCTTTGGTTGGTATCAGGAGCGATCGCTTTTAAGTCGAGTTATTTATCAGGCTAGGAGTTTTTGGAGTGCGATCGCGCACAGATGCGAGACATTGCTACACTATAAATGACTTACAGTAATTACAGTATGGCTTCACTTCAGTTGAGTTCCGAATGAAAACCAAGTGTTGTTGAGTTTACTGAATCTATCTGCAATTTACAAAGTTAGCTATCCAGGAAGTAAAAAATTAACCCTATGCTCTCTCCAGGCTTTTCTCAGAGACTACAAGATTTGGAAACACACATTAGTAAAGACCAAGAGCTGCTTAAGGAGTTTGAAGAGGCATTGCGGTACGAGACAAACCCTCGTGTAAAGGCTGGGTATCGTCAGGAAATTGAGCGGCAATGGGACTCACTTGCTCGCTACAAACAAGAGTACGCTGAACTAGACCAAGAATTATCAAATACTCCAAATGCTGAGATGCAGAAGGTCGAAAGCCAATTGCAGCAAATGGATGTGAAATTAAATGTTTTACTAAATGGTCAAATTGCAATTTATGAAAATCAAAATCAAATGCGTCAAGCTTTATTAAACCGCTATGATGCTATCGAACGAGCCATAATTAGTACTATTACTCAGCAACTAGATCAAACACAATTAATTTTAATTCAGAACCTAATAGATGCACTGGAAGCAAACTTGATTTCAGAGCAACAGATGCAGCAAATGTTAGCAGCATTAGAAGAACGAATTCCTGGTTTGCCTCTCAATAGTGTAGCAGTAGCTGAAATTATCAAAGATCCTGAACTAGATGCCAAACATAAATTAAAAATAACTCTACCTATTGTGCCAATGCTTGTGGAGTATGAAGGTGAGTTAGAGCTTGGAAGTGGTTTCAACATTAAGTCTGCTTGGGAACAGTTAGTCTCTAAGTTGCGGAGGAAATAAGCTATGGATAATCAGCTAAAAGTCATCCAAGAGCAACTGGCAAAAGATTCGGATCTATTGAATGAGCTATACAATCAGGAGCGTTGCGAAATAAATCCAAGGCGAAAGCTTCAGTTGAAACAGGAGATTGAACAACTAAATCAAAACATGAGAGACCGGGAAAACCAGATTGAACAAAGAAAGCAAGAGTTAAAAGCAAAGGAAAATCAGCCAGAAACCCAGGTTAATAGTGTTGAATCATCACCACCAAAATCAGATATTTTGCCAATAGTAAATAATTCGATTAATATAAACAGATATGAAAATGTCATTAGAAGACCTTTAATAAAAAGACTACTAATTATTATTGGGTGTATAACTATCGGATTATTGTTGGCAACATTAGTACATCAAAACACATCGGATTACTCAAATACTCTTTGTCCAAATCTTAAGGAAAATATTAATATAAATTTACCGAGTTTGAAATCTTTGAGTTGTGGGGAGAAATATCTAATTTCAGGGTCTATTTTAACTGACAAAATCGAGGGTGTAAAGGCTTATCAAAAAAATGATTATCAAAACGCTATAACATTACTTCAAAACGCAAGAGATAAAGAACCAAATGATCCTGAAACATTGATATATCTTAATAATGCTAGAATTGAAAGATACAATATAGCAGCTTATACAATTGCTGTAGTAGTTCCTATAAGTAGTAACCTTTATACTTCTTTACAAATTTTAAGGGGAGTTGCTCAAGCCCAAGAAGAATTTTTGAGTAAAGAAAAATATCAGCCTAAAATTGGTCTTAAAGTATTGATAGCGGATGACGCAAACAAGGTTGAGGAAGCTCAAAAAATTGCAAGCATTTTAGTAGAGCAGAAGCATATATTTGCAGTCATAGGTCATTATGCTAGCGATCTTACTCTTAAAACGAGGGATATTTATGAAAAGGGCGAGTTCGTATCGGTTTCTCCTGGGAGTACTTCCGCAGAACTTCCACGTCCAAACGATCATTTTTTCTTCCGCACAATTCCCTCTCTTGAGCGAAACACTATAGCTGTAGCACGTTATCTAGAAAGTAAAAAAAAATATAAAGTGGCAGTTTTTTATAATCCATCAAGTGACTTCAGTAAATCCTTTTTAGATAAATTAAAAAAGAATTTCTCTGATTTTAATATAGAGATTATAAATGAGTTAGAAGATAAAGATAAATATAAATATTTCCATTTATTTCATTTATCTAACCCTTTCTTCAAGCCAAGCAAAGCTATTGAATATGCAAATGCTAAAGGGGTTAAAGCCTTTGTCGTTATTCCTGATGGAGGAACCACTGACTATAGCTTACGTAATACTTTCAAATTAATAAAAGCTAGTCCTAAAGATTTTGTGATAGTAGGAGCAAATCCCCTTTTCACTGATGAAACACTTCTGCTAGGTGAAGATGTTAAAGATCGTTTAGTGGTGACTACTCCGTGGATACAAACAACAGTTTCTCAATCCAATTTTGCTAATCAAGCTAAAGAATTATGGCAAGGTAGAGAAATTAGTTCTTGGGCTGTGACAGCTTACGATGCGGCTGAAGTCTTAATTCAAGCCTTATTTACAAATATAAAAGAAAAGCCAACACGTATAAATTTACGAGATAACTTAGCAAGCCCTAATTTTGAAGCTAAGGGAGCTGATGAGACAGATAAAATCAAGTTTGAGAATGGTAATCGTAAAAAGGAAAAGGTTGAATTAGCCAAAATTATCAAGTCCAAGTGTTCTGAGTTTGGTTACACTTTCGTTCCTCAAGAATATCAAGAACAGGACATCAAACAGTTGGAGAGTAGTTGCAACCTATGATTGATTGAGTCATCGAATCATCGCTTCAAGTCTGGTTCATCACCTACTAGAACACAAGGCGCGATCGCCTTTCATGACTTTCTGATTAGTCTGCAAATAATCATGTAGCAAATCGCAACCCCGCGCCAGCAATTTTTCCAGTTCGATATCTGCCAAATTCTGGAAAATCACTGTGCCATTACCACTACCCGCAGCCAGAGTCTTACCGTCATTACTAAAACTGACGCTGGTTAACTCTTGCTTATCACCTTTTAAAGCAATGAGTAATGTCCCTTCTCGGTCCCAAATCCTTACTTTGTCATCACTGCTAGCTGCCAAAGTCTTACCATCTGGGCTGAAACTCACACTGATGAAACTATCACCATCGCCTGTAAGATTATTTAGCAGATTTCCGTCGCGGCTCCAAATCTTCACGGTGCTATCAATGCTAGCTGAAGCGATCGCTTGATTATCAGGCGACCAAGCAACCCCATTTACCCGGCGGCTATGACCATTTAAGGTATAGAGCAATTTGCCCTCTAAACTCCAGATTTTCACTGTTTTGTCATCACTGGCTGAGGCTAGCAACTTACCATCGGGGCTAAAACTTACCCAATTTACTGCATCTTTATGTCCTTGCAAGGTGTTAAGCATTTTACCGTCAGCACTCCAAAGCTTTACTGTTTTATCTTTACTCGCTGAGGCAATTACTTGACTATTAGGCGACCAAGCTACACCCAAGACGGTACTGTTATGACCCTGTAAGGTTTTGAGCATACCGTCAACACTCCAAAGTTTCACGGTTTGATCTTTACTAGCTGAGGCAATTACTTTACCATCGGGACTGAAACTAACCCCCCAAACTTGACCCTGATGCCCTGTAAATATGCGGAGTAGTTTACCTTCGCGGCTGAAGAGTTTTACAGTTTTGTCTCGACTTGCTGCTGCTAAGGTGCGATCGCCTGGGCTGAAACTGATGCTAGTTATCCAATCATCATTATCGGCTTTGGGTTTTCGCAATAACACATCATCCCAATGCCAGAGTTTAATAGTTTTGTCTCGACTTGCAGAAGCTAGGGTGCGACCATCTGGGCTGAAGCTGACGCTGTTAACCCAATTATTATGTCCCTTCAGGGTTCCTAGCAACACACCTTCAACACTCCAGAGTTTGATTGTCTCGTCGGTACTTGCGGAAGCGATCGTGTTACCATCACGGCTAAAACTGACGTTGGTAACTCCAGCACTATGCCCTGATAAGGTTCGCAGTAATTTGCCGTTCAGATTCCACAGTTTGATTGTCTGGTCTAGACTAGCTGAAGCAATAGTTTTCCCATCGTTTGACCAAGCTACACTTTTAACTGCATCCTCATGTCCCTGCAAGGTTTTGAGCAGCTTACCATCCCGACTCCACAATTTCACTGTCTTATCAGCACTCCCTGAAGCAATGGTTTGTCCATCGGTTGACCAAGTTACACTCAAAACTGCACTATCATGTCCTGGCAAGGTTTTGAGCAGTTTACCATTCCGACTCCATAATTTCACTGTCTTGTCTGTACTTGCTGAGGCAATAATCTGTCCATCAGGGCTAAAACTGACACTATTCACTACACCTTGATGCCCTAATAGAGTAACAAGTAATACACCCTCTCGACTCCAAAGTTTCACCGTCTTATCTTGACTAGCGGAAGCAACAATTTGACCATCGGGGCTGAAACTGACGCTATTAACTACATCTTCATGCCCAGATAAGGTTTTGAATAAGCTACCATCAGGAAGCCAAAGTTTAATGGTAGTATCCGCGCTGGCTGAGGCAATTAAAGAATGGTCAGGACTGAATGTAACACTATTTACTCCAGATAAATGCCCTTCTAAGCGGTTATATTCTCTCAACCCAGAAACGGCTTGATAAAGCGCCGTCTGTACTTGCTGTCTTGTATTGGAATCTACCCAAACTGTTTGTTGTAATTTTCTTCCCGCCCTTAAACCTTCTTTTAAAGAATCAATACCTTTTTGCGATGCAAAGAGGGCTTCACTGGATGCACTGAGGGTTTTAATTTCACTATCTACTGCTGTGACAATGGAAACGCTTAATCCCAATATGGCGAGAATGGAAGCAGTTAGGGCAATTTTCAACGAACGATTTAATTGAGCTTCACTAAGTCTTTGTTTCTTTTGACTTTCTGCAAGTTTTGCTGTTAACTCTTTTTCTTTTAGTTCAGCTCGTAATTGCTCAATTTGTAACTGACTCAATTCTTCCCGCTTGTGTAATTCTCGTAATTCCGTTAATAAATCTAATCCCTGTTGAGGATAAGAATCTACTAATATGGAACGCTGCGTTTTTTGGCTAAGTTCGCTTTTAAGTCGGTCAATTTCAGCTTTACTTTGTTCTACTTTATGGCGTAACTGATTTAGTTGTACCTGTAAACTTGATTCTTGTTGCTGTAGGTAGCGAATTAAGTCTACTAAATAATCATGAATTAATTGATAGCGTTCTGGTACATCAGGGAATAGTACTACCAAACCGGAACGAACTAAGATGTCTAACACTAATTCTAATTTGCTGACATCTTCTAATTCTGCTAATTGCGCCGCTAACTCAGCACGAGTTTTAAATGGTCGATTGTTACTTTCATCTGTTAATAAATATAAAACGAGTAAGGCGGCTCGTTCATTTTCTGGGCCGCAGTCTTTAATCAGTTCTTTAAGATATCGCTCGATGAGTTTGTTGGGTCTATATGGCTGATATTCTTCTAGTGTCGTAATGCGCTCATCTTGAAGTTGCGCTCCCACAACTTGCAATTCAATGGGGCGGACTTCTCCAAATTCTGTGGATAAATCTTCAATTAAGGCATCAATTAAAGCAGGTTCTAAATTAAATTGCGATCGCTCGGTCAATTTTTGGATAATTGCTTTGGCATATTCTGGCGAAAAGTTATTCAACTGGTAGCGAATATGCTTGTCGAGAATGTTATTATTAATCGCTTCTAATGCCGAGAGATGTTTAAAATCTAACAAACGATGTAAATAATCTTCTCGCAAGGTCAGGATAACCTTGACAAAGGGGATATTTAGACAATCGCTAATAAATTTATCAAATTCTTGCTTCTGCCTGCGATCGCTATTACCAAAGAAAAATTCTTCAAACTGGTCAAGAATTAAAACTGTGATCAGATGGTTATCAGCATTTTGTCTGAGTTGTTGGATAATTCTGACGATGGTGATGGGTGTGTCAAAATAAGGCAAAGCTTCCGCTTCAATGGCTGTTTCTAGCTTAATATCAGCGTAGACGGCAAGGGATTGGTCAGCAGACATCGCCTCACTTAAAGATTTCTCTAATTCCCGCGCCCAATCGCTATAAACTTGCAATACTACAGGTACAGCTATTTGATCGCCAATAGCTCGGTTTTGCAGTGCCGGAACTAAACCAGCAGTGACAATAGAACTCTTACCCACCCCTGATTGACCGTGAATCACCGTCAGCTTTTGATCGGAGCGGCTAATTCTCCCAATTAAGTTATTAATATCACGCTCCCGACCAGAAGCCGCAATTTCTAAAGCAACGCTGCTACTCCCAAAATGTGACATTAATGCTGGGTTTGTCGCCTGTCTTTGGGGTTGCAAACGCCCTGCACCAATAAAAGCTCGAAAACCGTACTGCTGCTCAACAGAACGCCGTTTCTGCCGAATGTAATAAGCTTCCAAATAGCGTCCTTCTTCAAAGTATAGCGATCGCAGTGTCCGCAATAAACGAATATAACGATGGGCATCGTATTGATGGGCACTGCTTTCTAAGGCTGCTGGCAGTTCTTTTGTTGCTTTTTCTAAGTATTCATGAGCGATTACCAATTCACCTAAATTTCGCTGTGCTTTCGCCAACACTAAATAGTAAATTTGTGCTAACAGTAATGGAAAAAAGCAGTTATAAGGGTCGTTGTGCTTTTGCGCTTCACCTAATTTCAACAGCGATACATGGGCTAATATACTCGCCTGTACCCACCGCGACTGCTGCACAGCCACTTGTGCCAGAAAACCGTAGTCACAAGCTAATTGAATTTGACTACCATAAGTTTGATGCAACTCCAGAGACTTTTGAGCAACAGTCTGCAATTCTTCCCACTCTTGCAGATATTGTAAAACTTCAGCGAGTTGACCAATAAACCCAGCAACTATATCTAAACGTCCAGCCACCTGCAAAACATTCAAGCATTGCTGAAAATAAGATTTAGCTGTGTACCAATGACGACGGTTTTCTGTTTGATTTTGCTCTGCGAAACGGCAATAACACAGCCCAATATAAAACAGCAAGATTCCCTGTCGCAAAGGTAGAGGAGATGGCCGACTAGGAGGTGCAGACGAAGAAAAGACTCCCCCTACTTCCCCTACTTCCCTACTCCCCTGCTCCCCTACCTCCCCTATTTCCTCCAACTTTTGCCAAACTTGTAAGCTTTGCTGAAAATGGGTTAAAGCTGTACTGATGCGATCGCTAATATAATTATCTAGACCAAAAACAAACTCTAAACTAGCATGTAATTCTGGCTCTAAGGTAATACCACGATTGTGCAACTCTCCAATGGCAAAGTGGAGTTCATAGCTATGTTCCCAGACTTGCTCGACAGTGGAATAATGCTTTGCGATTTGAGGAGGTTGATGTTGTGCGATGTCGCTTGGTAACACTGTGGCAAATAAAGAATCAGTTTCCTGTTGCAAAAATTGCAGCAATGATTGAGTTGTCATCTCAAACCGAATTGGCGTAGCCGCCCAACTCGCAAAATCTGGTGCTAAACGCGCTACCTTTTGCAACACTTCGTCATTCACCCACACAATCATCGGGAATGGATGGCGCTTACGAAATTCATCACGAATATGATTTACAGACCTCAAAAAATCGTCAAGTCCATCTAGTGACTCTAAACCCAAAATCATCAACGCTGCTGGCGGATTATTTTCAGTTACCAGTTGTAAATGAATACTTGTGTAAAGACTTCTAGCATTATGCGGCAGAACTACCTTTTGAATACGGTGTCCTTCTGAAGAAATTTCTTCGAGCCGTTGCAGCATAAGCTCTTGCAAAACCCGATAATTGCAGCACACCAAAACCAGGGAGAATTGACCGCTAGAAAGGGTAATTGCTCTCCCCAAACTCCGTAGAGCTTGCTCATTAGCTGCTCTTATATCTGCTTGTTGGTGTCGTTCAACCATGATTTAAATTTTTCCGTCTCTGCTAAAACTGGGTTGACGGCAAACCAAGCTCCTTGATGATCTCGGTATTCAAATACAAATAAACTTCGCAATAACGTGTAGTATTCTATATCACCTCTAACTCTCTGCTGTCGCACCACCTGAAAGATTAATTCCCACTCATGGGGGTCGATGGCATTGGCTCGGTAATCTCGCTGTCGTTGAATTACCAAATCAACACACTCCCGCTCAAAAGGTGGATCTTGTTCTCGCAGACAGTCAAATAGCAAACCTAGCAAGTCGCGGACATGACCACCACTAATTAGGCACAATCGATCTAAGCTTTCCAGACTATCAAACACCTCTGTAATTAAGCCTAACCGATCGCTAGGTAAAATGTCTGGAAAAGCTCTAGCTAGTACCATTTGCCGCATCAGTGCTAGCCCTTGAGGAAAAATCTCTCCAGAGCGCAGACGTACAGGGATCATCGGTAGCATTTTGGGTGCGACTCCTCCCCCCAAACGATGTTGAAGTTCGGCGCTATCGTTGGAGAAAGTCAGGGCTAAAGGAATAGTGTAGACTACATGACAATTCAGTTTACGTAACTGTTCACCACGCTGAATAAATAAATATTCTGGCAGCGATCGCCCCGATGGTAAAGGTCGAATTGCAACTCTATCTAAGTTATCAACAATAACCACCAGTCCTTTTTTACCCCTGGCTTTCAGTTCATTGTTGGCACGTTCTAGCAGTTCTTGATTAATTGACTGTAAAATATTTGCGGTTCGTGGTTCTAAATAATCTCTTAACCGCCGCCGCAATTGGGGACTTTCTTTAGTTTTAGCTGTAATTTTGGCAATCCCTACAGACAATTCTGCTTCTACCCCAAGGTCAATCGGTGTTTGCAGAAAATCGACAATTTCACCAAATAACTTGTTAAAATAAGCAGGTTTTAGCCTAATTTTCATTGCTTCTAGGCTTTCACTTACTTGGCCTGCGATCGCCAACAAAACATCAGTCACATCCACATCTGCCATTTCTAAGACATGGGTAGACTCAAAGTAAACTACATGAAATTGCTGCGCTTCTAATTCAGCTTTAAGCCGTAACAACTCCGTTGATTTTCCACAGCCGAGATGTCCTGTAAATAGTTGACAAGTTGGTTCATTGGGCGATATTTTAGCGATCGTGCGCTGCAAAGCTTCGATAATTTTGCCACCCCGCACCGCAGCAAAATCGATATAGTACCTGCGATCGCTGGGATTTCCTATGATTAGAGGTCTGCTCGGATTGCAAGCCTGATAAAATCTTTCTAAATCTAGGAGCATAACTAATCAAATTCACTAAAGAATGAGGATGATAAAATTTACTAAATAAATATATTAATTTTAGATAATTTATGCCTTATTTTCATCCAACTACTAACTAAACTAGCAACATTCAGAATAATTGTTCATATATGTTAGATGTAGCACATAGTAACGCTGGTATTTTAGTTAAAGTGAGCAGAAATACTACTATAAGTACAAATAACAAAAACTTCTAATATTAAATAAGCTACTCTTATGAATATTAAAAATATCCAACATAAAAAAAGGTACTGTTAAGTACAGTTTTGTAGCTCTCTTGAACCCGTCATCAGCTTGAGTGATTAAAGAGCTTTTATCACTTTGGCGAGAGAATAATCTACAATCCCTGCAACATAAGACTTTTAGCAAAAGCGTTGGTTAATTACAACTTCAGTTGAGAGTCCATTCTTTGTAGAGACGGCGATTTATCGCGTCTCTCTAACGTGTCAGTATTTTAAATGCGATAAATCGCGTCTCTACATGAGGGGTTTGCAAATAATCACCTTCACTTAGTTTACAATCTGCCCAAAATTTCATTACCTTCGATGGTTCTAAATGGTAAACAGGGTAACAACATCATTCAACTGAAGTAACCCATCAGAAGAATCAATTTTTGAACATTGAGAGCGAGAAATCACGCTAGAAGAATGCAATAGCCTTTAAGGTTTATCAACAGAGCAGTTAAAAATTAGGTAGTAAACCTGCTTGTTTACATATTTCATTAGCAGTAATCCGATCAATGGTACGATGCCGTTTTACAGGAAGAGTTTTTATATCATTAGTATAAATAGAATGATTTCCTCCTTCCCTTAATAAATAAAAGCCATTTTCTTCTAAATATTTAATTAGCTCTTTTCGTTTGACTGACACACTCAAACCTCTATCGGAATTTGTTCGAGTAAAAAACCACCTGTAGGAATTTCCTTATTTTGTTGACGATAAGCAAGAATCATTTCTTTTGTTGCATCTTGCAACATAGCCCTACATTCTTCTATGGTTTCTCCCTCTGTGATGACTTCTTGCCATTCAATGAGTTGTCCCATATATCCGCTATTAGTTTTTGTATATTTTGCAGTGTATGTAATTAACATTTCTGTGTTTGTGAAGATAATTATATAATTGATCGTAACTGATTTTTTGTTGTGGGGGCGACGCCAAATAGCCCGTTGTAGACATCGCCTATAAATTTACACTTCTTTTTTAGAGCATCGCCAGCTTTCGGCTTAATGATATAGCGTTTCCTAGTATGCTGAGGTACAAATCTCTGCGTACCTCTGCGCTTTACTTCGCGTCCCTTTGCGTTTCAAAATATTATCTGTACCTCACTTAACTGGGAATCGCTATATACCAAAATGAATACGTAAATTACTCTAATGAGTCAGCAAACTGGGATTTGAGAAAGTAAAAGCTGCTTTTGTTTGCGGAAAACACCAAAATGCGAGATTAAAAGCTGCTTTTGCTTGCGGAAAACACTAAAATGCGAGATTAAAAGCTGCTTTTGAAGAAGTAAAAGCTGCTTTTGTTCGTGGAAAACACTAAAATGTGAGATTAAAAGCTGCTTTTGAAGAAGTAAAAGCTGCTTTTGTTTGTGGAAAACACTAAAATGCGAGATTAAAAGCTGCTTTTGAAGAAGTAAAAGCTGCTTTTGAATAGTAATCAGGCATTTTTACTTAGTTCAATATGAATTTTAGCCTGGGCGATCGCTTATGGGTTTACAATAAATTTTTTAACGTAAGATGAAACTGGTAGCACAACGCGAGATTTCATGGCGATAAGATTTATTCTGAGCGACTATGTTGACCGAGCGATCGCCCAGGCAATTTATGACAAGTTAGAAGATGGTACATTTACAGGTAGAATTCCTGTTTGCAAAGGAGTGATAGCCTTTGCATCGACTTTGCGCGAGTGTGAAGATGAATTACGCTCAACACTGGAAGACTGGATTTTACTTGGGTTAAAGCTGGGACATTCTCTACCAGTAATTGATAATATTGACCTCAACAAGGAGCCGAGCCTTGAGCCGATGGATACCGTGTAAGCGTCGGGATTTTGTAAAGAAATTACGACGGATTGGGTTTGAGGGGACTTATTCTGGAACAAGACATCAGTTTATGGTTTATGGCCAACATCGTCTAACTATTCCTTCTAATGATGAGTATTCTGTACCACAATTGCGGATGATGATTGGGGAAGTTGAGGTGATTTTAGAGAGGGAAATGACGCTAGATGAATGGAATAGCCTTTAAGATTTACCGACAAGCGATCGCTCTTAGTCTATATTAATAAGATTTAGGAGAGCGATGTCTACGACGGGCTATTCGGTGTCGCCTTTACAACACCATCATTCAAGGCTTTGATACGAGATAATATAGCTATGAACTCCATTCGGGGTAGACTAATGCAACTAGAAGATTATTTTGACTTTTTATCAGCCGATGATATTCGCCTAAAAGGACACCGCATCAGCATCGACAATGTACTTGATTATTACTTGGAAGGATATACACCGGAAGAAATTGCTGCTAACCTACCTAGCTTGAGTTTAGAGCAAATTCACGCTACTATTACTTACTATTTCCATAATCGCGCCGATATCGAAGCTTATTTGTCACGTCTGGCAAGATGGCGTGAACAGCGTTACCAAGAATCGGTTGCAAATCCTTCACCTTTGGTACAGCGCCTCAGAATCTTAAAAGCTCAAAGAAATGAACGTCAGGTAAGTGCTTAGTGAAAGTTCGTTTTTTGCTCGATGAAAATTTTTCCCCGCGTCTAAAAGTAGCTGTTCTTCGTCTTAACCCGTCGTAGATATTGCTTTCTGGATTAGTCAATAGACGTTATCCTTAAGTAAGGAACTGATGTAAGGAACGTGGTATGGCTAGCGCTACCATCACCAGCAAAGGACAGGTAACTATTCCCAAAGAAATTCGGGATTATCTTAACCTTGATCCAGGTAATAAGGTTGATTTTGTTATTGATGAAAATGGAACAGTCAAATTAATTCCCCTAAATATCCCTATCCAAAGTTTATCCGGGATTTTACACCGTCAGGGGATGCAAAGCGCAACTTTAGAAGAAATGGAAGTAGCAATCCAAGAAGGTTCAAGTGATTGGACTTGATACAAATATTTTAGTGCGTTACTTGACAAAAGATGATGAAAAGCAGTGGAAGCAAGCTGCTGAAATTATCGAAAGTGGAGAGCAATGTTTTGTTGCTAATATAGTTCTCTGTGAATTAGTATGGGTTTTGCGCGGGAACCCTTATCAATTTAGTAGAGAAGAAATTAGTAATACCATAGACTTGATGCTGCAATGTTCGGTGTTTGAGTTAGAAAATCGCTCTGTAGTTTATCAAGCATTACAGCGATTTAAGCAGGGAAGTGCAGATTTTTCTGACTATTTAATTGGTGCAATCGCTCAAGATTATGGTTGTAATTCAACAGCAAGTTTTGACAGAAAGCTGAGAAGCGAAAAGGGATTTGATTTATTTGAGTAATGCTCATTTCTAAACCAGGCGATCGCTTGTCGATTTACACTTTAAACTAGAGCGATCGCCTTTACAACAACATCATTCCACCTCAAAACGCGAAACGTCGAGCTTAAAGCTAAAACATTGTCACTTGAAACAGGAACATTCTCGTTTGGAACAGAAATATTCTCACTGGGAACAGGAACGTTCTCATTTAGAACAAAAACATTCTCACTTGAAACAAGAATGTTCTCGTTTGGAACACGAAACTCCGAGTTCAGAACACGAAAGGCTGAGTTTAAGCGATCGCAATTTTCAGTTTTATCACGGTACGCGGCGGGCTTCGCCTACGCGCAAATCTGCTAAATTTCCACGCACAGTTACAGTATTAGGATGATCCACCCCCAACCGTCGCTCAAAAATATCC
>NZ_JAYGHE010000006.1:167328-191171 GCF_034931145.1 Nostoc sp. UHCC 0252
TAGCGGCGACATCTGGATGTTCTTCTCCCAAGCGTTTTTTAGTGATTTCTAGACATTGTTCATACCAGGGTAAAGCTTGGTTATATAAACCTTGACCATTGTAAAATCTAGCGTTACCGATGAAAGACCAAGGTAAATCATCATTGCTGACGTATTGAATGAGATGATTCGCTACTTCAGCTATATGAGGAATCGCGGGAGAAAAGGCGGTGATTTGCTCAAGGGTGGACGAGTGAGGAATATCTTGGGCAACTGCTACCATTACCCGACAAAGACTTCGCTTTAATTCTTCTGCTTGCTCTAAATCTGTAAGCTTATATTGAAAAAACTCCCTTAGCAGTGGATGTAGTTGATAAACTCCCTCACCTTTGCGCTGGAGTAAATGCAGATTCAGCAAGGTATCATCTCTAATTTCCTCTAAATCTTCGGCATCTTCTTCTGGTAAAGACTGTTCCACCAACTTCCAAGGTATAGGTGCGGCTGCAAATAAACTCAATAAACAACCCAATTGTTTATCGTCGTCTTTTAATTCCTGCCAACTCAACTCAAAGGCTGCTAACACACCTCGTTGTGCTGTCATGTCAGCTTCCGACTTAGATTTAGAAAGAGAACGCTCATCTAATCGCTTGTTCTCCAACCGCCGCAACATTTCTGCTAAAGATAAATCCTGTTTCCGCGCCAGATAGCGCCCCACTAATTCCACACCCAAAGGTAAATATCCCAGCCACTCACACAACTGATTTGCTAAAGCTAATTCTTTTTCAATTCGCCCCGGTGTTTCTTTGAGTAAAGACTTTAATAACTCCAGCGCCGCCTCTGGTTGCAGCACATCCAAAGATAACTGTGCGATGCGTCCTAACTTTTGGCGCGTAGTCATCAACACTTTAAACCGAGAAGGTAGCGACTGTAAATAAGGCTTGACTCCTTCGTAGTCGCTGACATCATCCAAAACTAGCAGCACATCACCCTCACGCCAACGCCGCCAACAGTATTGCACTTGGGCGAGTATATCAAAATCTTCTGGTGGCTTTAAATCAAGCTGCGTTCTGGCAAACTGTACAATTTGAATGCCCACGTCTCCAGTTTTTACCAGCAACCAACAAAGCCCACCGTTGTATGTTTCGCGGTGCTGGATTGCATATTGTAAGGCAAGTTCTGTTTTACCAACTCCACCCATCCCAGCAATAGCTGCGATCGCAACTTGTTCATTATCCTGCAAAAGTTGGTGGAGATTTTGCAATTCTTCCTCACGCCCGACAAACTCCACTACCCCACTCAGGGGCAAATTTTGCGGTATTTCAGTAGAGGGATTTAACTTTGCCCGTTCCCGTTCAGGCGGCTGTAGTCAATCAGGAGAATTCTGATGGTAATTGATAGTAATTGGGCTATTGTCTACGCCTTGAAAGGTGGGAGCTTTACTATCAATACTTTGAAAACCTTGTCCACCATAAACATTCTGGATATTTTTACCTTGAACTTTGTCAATATTAATTTCCTGGTGAATTTCTTTAGCAAGGCTTTGAACTTCTTCGCCAAATTGGGGATAGCTGTCCATTTCAACCTGTAGGTAGGCAGCAACCAAGTTCAAATCTTCCTTAGAACCTTGTTCAGCCTTTATTAAGGCTTCTTGCACTTTCGGTTTACCCTGAAACTTATCCCAAATTTTTTGACGCAGCAGTTTTAGCTTGTCCAGTGTACCTTCTGTTATCTTCTCTACGGTTTTTTCTATAGCTTTGGTGATTACCAAAGTTGCGATCGCAGCTGCTGTCAGCGATACTGGCTCCATAAGTTTCCCAAAATATACGAGATTTTACTTATGGTTCTCAGTTTAACGCTTCCTAATCATAGAAGGTAAATCATAGCCCCTCCTCGCTACACACCAGACAAGCGAGGAGGGGCTAAAAATCTCTTCAAGTCCCCCAATTTATCGGGGGATTTAGGGGGATCTAAAAAATTAGGAGGCTAAACGAGTAGTTTGAAAACACGCCCTACCCCTGAAATATTGACGATCGCTAATCTACAATCCCATTGAGTATAAAATTATCTTGTCATGTAGCTTATCAGGCAAAATATGCTTTAGCACCGCTCCGAGTTTGGCATCTGAACCAACGAGATAGCGTGTCTTGGGTTGCTTTGCAGTCAGCGCATGAACAACAGTCTGAGCGACAATATCCGCAGAAATTCCCTTAGATGCGAGAATCTGCATTTTTTTGCGGACAATATTCATCGCTTTACCGTAAAGATTTTGTGCTGATTCTGGTAAATCGTGCTGTGCTACTTCAGATTGACTTAGGGACTTATCCCAAATTGGGGTAGCAATGGAACCAGGTTCAATAATTGAAACCGAGATTCCCCAAGGACGTAACTCCATCCGCATGACATCAGTGAGTGCTTCCAAGGCAAACTTAGAAGCATTGTAAGCTCCTAAGAACGGCGTAGGACTTCTACCAGCAATGGAACCCATATTAATAATTCGACCGCGACTTTGGCGTAAAAGCCCAAGAAATGCTTGTGTTACAGCTAGTTGTCCGGTGACATTAACGTGCATCTGGTGTTGAAATTCTGCGATCGCTAATAATTCTAAAGGCCCAGGGATAGCAATTCCGGCATTATTCACTAAACCTGCAATTCCAGTACCACCGACTTTATTTGTTACCTTATCAACCGCAGCTGCGATCGATTCAGCATCAGTAACATCTAAAAAAATTGGAATGAGTCTTGGCGATCCTTTCTGCTTAAGTGTTTGAGCATCAATATCTTGACGCACACCAGCAAAAACAGAGAAGCCCAACTGGTCTAAAAGCAAAGCAGATGCTTGGCCAATTCCTGTTGAAGCTCCTGTAACCACTACCGTCTGTTGATGTTCTACAACCATTAATTTACTTTTTTTATAATGTGACTACTAATTCCCAATTCCCAATTCGTATCAATCCTTGCAAGTACCCGCCCGAAGACAATCTTCCGTTTGGTCATCTCTAGCTGATACTTGCCACGGCAATATACTTAACGAAGCATTTGTACTGTGGGCAATTAGAGCAGCTATTGTAGGAAGCTGCTCTTTGACAATTGTCACGTCACTGCTAAGAGCATTACTTAGCCCAACATTGTATAAATAAACAGGCAATGCCATTAAGACAAAGCAAATTGTCCGGTTCATACCTAACCTCAGCTAAAAATTTCCGATTGCGCTATGTATAGATGCCACCTTGATGAACCGGATTTTCAAAACTGAGTATTAAATGTTAATGTTGTGTGAATTTACCCAGCACTACTAGTAATTTATTAACTTGAAATTGATGGGTAGACAACCTTGTAGTAAGGATTTTAGCCCTTATTCTTGCACTAAAGTGTTTACCACAAACCATCAAAAACTAGTTTTACAGGCTACTAGCCGCAGAGACGTGATTTCTAAATTATCAGTTCCACCCTTTTTTTAGGTTATGTCATGTTCGGCAAATCACTTATAATATGTCATTGCGAATGCAACGAAGTAGAATGAAGCAATCGCAAAGGTTTGGGATTGCCGCGCAACGCTTGCAATGACATAAGTATTAAGTCAAACATGATATCAGGCATTGCCTACAACATGGCTTCCTACTAACTTATGCAGACGCAACCCTAAAAAACAGGACAAAAAACCCATAGCAGCGAAAAACATATCTTGGTAACTGCATTCCCCAGATAAAATAATGAAGAGTGCTAAGTTAAAAGTGCTGAGTGAAAAATTTTGCTCATTACTCAGCACTCAGTTATAAATGTTGCCTACTAGCTGACTCATGCCGCCTTTACAAGACGTAGATACTGTAAACGTTCCCAACATCGATCCAGAAGGATATGGCAATTCAGACACAGATCCTCTTAATGAGTTGCCCGATGAAGTCGAAATGTCTCTTTTCGACCACCTAGAAGAGTTACGACAGCGCATTTTCTATTCCCTGATTGCCGTAGCGATAGGTATTATTGGCTGTTTCTTTGCCGTTAAACCGATTGTCCAACTGCTTGAGGTTCCAGCACAAGGAGTAAAATTTCTTCAACTTGCACCCGGAGAATATTTCTTTGTCTCCCTCAAAGTTGCAGCTTACACTGGTTTAGTACTTTCTAGTCCTTTCATTCTTTACCAAATTATCCAGTTTGTGCTTCCAGGATTGACTCGGCGCGAACGCCGTTTACTGGGGCCTGTGGTTTTGGGTTCGAGTGTGCTGTTTGGAGCAGGTTTAGTATTTGCCTATTTACTTCTTATCCCCGCAGCTTTGAATTTTTTCATCAGCTACGGAGCAGATGTAGTTGAACAACTTTGGTCAATAGATAAATATTTTGAATTTGTGCTGCTACTGTTATTCAGCACTGGTTTAGCATTTCAAATTCCCATCATCCAACTTTTGCTCGGTAATTTGAACATTGTCTCGTCTGAACGGATGGTTTCTGGTTGGCGTTACGTAATTATGGGAGCAGTAGTTTTAGGAGCCGTGCTTACACCTTCTACTGACCCTCTAACTCAAAGTCTTTTAGCAGGAGCCGTGCTGGGGCTTTATTTCGGTGGTGTTGGATTGGTTAAACTGACAGGTAAATAATGCGATCGCACTGTTTCAATTTGAAACTCCCAAAAATCTCAATTTAGTTGATGAGTGCAGTTAGTAAAATTCTAACTACTATTTCCAACTCTTCAGTAACACGATACAGATTGATTGCTTGTTCAATACGCTGTGTCTGTCGATATAATCTACCAAATTGCCAAACATTACCTGTTGTTACTGCTCCTAATATTTCTGTTTGAGTAGAATCAGTCCATTTGTCAAGAGCAATCATCTCAGTTGCTAGTTGTGTAAATCCCCTATTTATATCTGCTTGCTTGGCTTCAATCACAATTAAATTAGTTTGTGTTTTGAGGAAATAATCAAAATTACCTTGAAGTTTGTTATCAACTTTAATAGTGTATTCAATTCGTAATTTAGCGCGGGAATAATGAATTAAATCGGCAACAATTGGCGCAATTAGGATTTCCCGGCGTGTAGCTTCGTTCTCCAAATCTACATAGGGTAAAACTTCCTCAATTCGCTGCTTGAGGTCAGCAAGTCGGTCTAATGTGCCAGAATATTGAGGTAAATCAATAAATTTCCGCTCGAATGAATAGCCAAATTCCGCAACTAAATCGTCAACCGCAAACCCTAACTCAAAGTAATTACTAAAAGTATACGAACGATTTGGGTCTAGCAATGGTTGGCGGCTCATTTGAGTTTCCTCCAATTTGCCAATATTTTTTCCGAAGGTATTTTTGGATAAAAAATACTATAATTACTCAGAAATTTATTAACGTTAATGCAATAGCAGGTCATAATATCCATTCTGAAGAGCGTTCACCCAAATCGAGAGGAATGCTAACAGCCTTACCGAGGCGGGGGCGATCGCGTGTTTGGGCAATAAATGCTTGTACCTGTGTTGATCCACCCAAGGCATGAAGATAATTAGCAATGCTGTCAAGATGCTCTTGGTACTCCGCCTCACTCAAGGGAAAAGAAGCTTGCTCCAGATATTTCCACATTACTTGTAAAAATATCTTTCCCTGTGCCCGCCGAAACTGGACATCATAAGAATATCCCCACTTATCAAGCAACATCTGACGTAATTCCTGTCCTGTCATAGCTTTTCTCAATCAGATTTTACATTTAGTTATGATGTTAAGTTCCGTGACTCCAGTATGATAAGGATATAAAGAAATGTAATGCTAACAGAAAAGATGCTTTTTATATCTTGGAACAAAG
Organism: Nostoc sp. UHCC 0252; assembly: GCF_034931145.1. Lineage (NCBI taxonomy): Bacteria > Bacillati > Cyanobacteriota > Cyanophyceae > Nostocales > Nostocaceae > Nostoc > Nostoc sp. UHCC 0252. The sequence goes on from NZ_JAYGHE010000006.1 coordinate 173,088, forward strand.
AAGTATGGCATCGTTGTGAGCGCTAGCATTTCGACTTAGACAAGAGTTTCTCAAGTACAGTACTTTTGTCAAAATGCTTAACAAAATACACAAAGAGCGCGTAGATTATGGCTCAATTTTCTGAATCAGCAGACGTGCCCGATATGGGGCGTCGTCAGTTCATGAATCTGCTCACTTTTGGGACTGTCACTGGAGTAGCTCTGGGTGCATTGTATCCCGTTGTCAACTACTTTATTCCACCGGCTGCGGGTGGTGCTGGTGGCGGTGTAACGGCAAAAGACGAGCTAGGTAACGATGTTAGCGTCACTAAATTTCTAGAAAACCGGAATGCAGGCGATCGCAACCTAGTCCAAGGACTTAAGGGAGATCCTACCTATATTGTGGTAGATAGCAAAGAGGCGATCAAAGATTACGGCATTAACGCCATCTGCACCCACTTAGGTTGTGTTGTCCCTTGGAACGTTGCCGAGAACAAATTTAAATGTCCTTGTCATGGTTCCCAGTATGACGAAACTGGTAAGGTTGTTCGGGGCCCTGCGCCTCTGTCTCTGCCTTTGGCCCATGCCAATGTAAGCGACGACAAAATCGTTTTGACCCCTTGGACTGAAACCGACTTCCGCACCGGTGATGCAGCTTGGTGGGCTTAATAATTTCGTCCTTAGTCCTTAGTCATTCGTCCTTCGTTCAGGGCTTAATGACTAATGACTAATGACCAATGACTAATGACTAAATTCAATCGTTGCCCTTACTAGAGATGAGAAATGTTTTCTTAAAAGCGAGGTTAACTCGCAGTGCTAGAGCGATCGTTAAAACATTGCTCATTGCGATCGCTACCGTAACATTTTACTTGACCAGCGATCTAGCCCTTCCCCAATCAGCTGCCGCCTATCCCTTTTGGGCACAGCAAACCTATCCCGAAACCCCCCGCGAACCAACCGGGCGGATTGTTTGTGCCAACTGTCATCTAGCAGCCAAGATTACAGAAGTAGAAGTTCCCCAATCGGTTCTACCTGACACTGTATTCAAAGCCGTGGTGAAAATCCCTTACGATCTTAGCGCCCAGCAAGTTGGTGCTGATGGTTCCAAGGTTGGCTTGAACGTCGGTGCTGTACTGATGCTACCTGAAGGCTTTAAGATTGCCCCCGAAGACCGTCTTTCCGAGGAACTTAAAGAAGAAGTTGGCGACACTGCCTTCCAACCCTACAGCGAAGACAAAGAAAATGTCGTCATCGTCGGCCCTCTACCTGGTGAGCAGTATCAGGAAATCATCTTCCCAGTTCTTTCTCCTAACCCCGCAACCGACAAAAATATCCACTTCGGTAAATATTCAGTTCACGTAGGTGGTAATCGCGGACGCGGACAAGTTTATCCTACTGGCGAAAAGAGCAATAACGCTGTTTACAACGCTTCCGCTACTGGCACAATTACCAAGATTGCCAAAGAGGAAGATGGAGATGGTAACGTCAAATATCTAGTCAATATCCAACCTGAATCTGGTGATGTTGTCGTTGATACGATTCCTTTAGGGCCAGACCTGCTTGTTTCCGAAGGTCAAGCAGTTAAGACTGGTGATGCTTTGACCAGCAACCCGAACGTTGGTGGATTCGGTCAAATAGATGCAGAAATCGTATTGCAAGACGCTTCCAGAGTCAAATGGATGATTGCGTTCATCGCTCTTGTAATGTTGGCTCAAGTTATGCTTGTGCTGAAGAAGAAGCAGGTTGAGAAAGTTCAAGCTGCTGAAATGAATTTCTAAATTCTTTGCTAAATCATTATTTTTAGGACAGGCATCTTGCCTGTCTTTTTTATAGGTTATGCTTCCGAGTCTGCATATAGCACTCAGAGGTTAATATTGGGACTTAGACAAAAAACACCAAGAAAAAAACCTCAAACCTATATACAGAGAGACTTTAAAATCGTTTTGCTTGGTTTATTGATATATCTGGGTTTGAACCATTTTTGAGTACTTGGTGTATTTACCTTACCCTGAATGAGTTTGAGCTTGTTTATTCCTCAAAAATGTTTAAGTCTCAATATGCAATTTACTTTAAAAGTATATCTACTTAATCAAAAATTCTTATATTAACTTCTAGTCTTTTTTTAGGGAATCTGTTATAGTTTAGTTGTAAGTTATAACAGTTGTTATAACACAACGTAACTTCTCACATCAAATTTGTAGTGTCTAGGTATTCTATTTAAATGCCTAGTATCTTCCTACTTAGGAATTAGCTCATGGCTGTAAAAAGTTATCCCGTAACTCATGCAAAGGTAGGAAATCAAGATGGGTTTCGCTTACCTCGCGCATTCTCTAAGGATTATCCCCATTTAGCTAATGCTTCAGGCCATATTGAAGTGCTATCTGATAACACGTTCTTAGTTAGATTAGAAACTGATAATGTTGATGAAGCTGATGGAGATGAGGGCATTATGATGAGCCTTTTTCTTGACTTTCTCATGAAGGATGCTATGCAAAATCCTTCTAAACTCGTTCCTTATACCCAAGAAATGAGCGATGAAATGGATGATTTACTGGCTGATGTAGTTATAGATTAATGGCTGCATTTACTTGTAATGGTTGGCAGATTTTTTTCTACCCATTGTTTAACGAACAATGGGTAGAATTGCGTAATAGGGTTCGTGTTTTAAAAAATGAGTTACCTAGAGAAGAATTTGTTACACATTCAGATGTCAAATTCTTAAAAGCATTGAATATTGGGATTAAAGAAAAAATTCCTCAAGACCCTTTTGCTAGTCATTTTGCTTTGCAAAAACCTTTGCAAAAGTATAGCCGTCTCAAAAAAATGGGGCTACCTGAACGATATAGATTATTCTTTAGAGCATTCAAAGAACCAAAAATCATTATTATTCTTTGGTTAGGTTTTCCTCGGAAGGAAGGCGATAAAAATGATTGTTATCAAGTTTTTCGCAAAAAAGTAGAGAATGGGGATTTTCCTGAAAGTATTGATAATCTCCTTGCAGAATGTGAATTACAAGATCCTGAAAATTAAAACGAAGAGTAAGCAGCGATTTTGAAGTGAGACATTATTACCAGCAATCGCGCCAGTTTTTCTTTATCTTATCTGGAAAGGCAACTTTAGAAATCGATGGTTCCCATCAAGTACTTTCTCAACATGAAGGTGTAGAAATTCCGGCTAATGTTCCTCATCAGATGCTCAATGAAAGCGACTGTAATTTGGAATTTTTGGTGATTTCACAGCCCCCAAGTCATGGCGATCGCATTTTGAGCGATATTATTAAACCTAGCCTTAGTTGAGTTGAGGTATTAGCCCGTGACAGTCTCAATAGAGTATATCCCCGTTACCCCAATTGAGTACCCAGATGAGGACGGTAAGCCAATGGCTGAAGGAGATATCCAGTTCAGTTACTTGACTTATGCAATAAATGCGCTACAAATTTATTTCCAAAATCACCCAGACATATACGTTGCTGGTAATCTATTTATTTACTACGAAAAAAATTATCCAGAATCAGTCGTAGCCCCAGATGTATTTGTAGTCTTTGGAGTAGAAAACCGTGACAGACGCTCTTACAAAACCTGGGAAGAAAATAATCAAACCCCAGCTTTTGTTCTAGAGATTACCTCAAAAACCACTCGCAGCAAAGACCAAGGTGCAAAGAAAGGAATTTATGCCTTTTTGGGAGTGCGCGAATATTTTCAGTATGACCCCACAGGCGATTATCTCAATCCCCAACTCCAGGGTTTACACTTGGTCGATGGGAATTATTTTCCAGTAGCAGCCAATACCCTGGCAGATGGTATAGTGTCCCTACCCAGTGAAGTTTTGGGGCTAGAGTTACGCCTTGAGGCAGGAAAACTGCGTTTTTACAATCCAGCTACGAGCCAAACACTCCTAACTCATGAAGAGGAAGCAGCTGCGCGACAAGCCGCAGAAGAGGCTCGACAGCAAACAGAGCAAAAGGCGCAAAGATTAGCTGCTAAACTCCGAGAATTAAATATTGATCCAGATAGCCTTTAGCTCAATCCGGCAGTGTTAATAAAATAATAGGGTGAGTATGATTTACCCACCCTAATTATGCTTACTGAATTAGACAATAATCTCAAAGTTCTCCATTAATCTTACGCCTGATGATTTCCATCTGGGCTTGCATATCAGCTTCTGTCACAGGCATGGGATACTTTGGAGAATTAGGGTCGCGTTTGCTCATTAAAAAACGTAGAGCTTCAATATCTTCACGGTTTTCTACGACATAAGCTCTCAACTCTGTAAAACTCATTTGCTCATAATTCGGGTTCATTGACAAACTCCCATTCGCCATTGCGATAAACAATGATTTGCAGTTCATCCGCAGATAAAATGTAAATTTCTCCGATTTTGTCGTCAAATCGAAATAAGCGGATGTCTTTGTAAAGATTTGATAGCATTTGACAAACCCTTACACAGGCTAAGGCTTACTCTGTTGTTGGTAAAATAAACGAACGCTCCTCACTACTAATATAGGGTGAGCAATGCCCACCCTACTGCTGTTGATTATTTTTTGTGAGACTATAGCGGACGGTAGACGCGATAGTTGATTTCGGGGAAGATATTATCCATTAACTCGACTTTTTCCAACCAACCACTGTCAACTTTGCCGACTTTCACATCTTCGTAGAGCTTATTGAATCGCATCAGGTGCGATCGCGTCCGTCTAATTGCATAGGGTACCATTGTTCCCGTCCGCATAATAAATGCCCAGTCAGAAGATTGTGCTAATAGCAGTTCCCGCGCCGCTTGGTTGAGTGCTTTCCACTGCAATTCATCCTCTGGTTCCAAATGCGATATTTCAATCATCCGTTCAGCAGCTTTGTGCAAATGCGGATAAATCCACGCATTGGTTTCGTTCAACCAATATTCGTGGAAACCCTTGAAACCCCAACTCGACTGCGAAGGGCGACAGACTTGCTGCGTTGGCTGATCTCGCAAATAGTCTGCTAAATGGGTCATTTGATATGTTTTTTGGTCATACCACGATTTGCGGAATAGGTAATCGATAAACCAAGGGCCTTCATACCACCAATGTCCAAATAACTCTGCGTCATAAGGCGAAACGATAATTGGCGGGCGCTGCATTATACCATAGAGATGCTCAGTTTGCCGCTCTCGGTTATACATAAAATTATCAGCGTGTTCTGCTGCCTTTTCTTTAGCCCAATAAGGATCGTAAAGTGCCTTATCTGATAGCCCTAAACCACGCCCCGTAATTTTGTGATATTTAATACCCGTATTTTTCCGTTGACCATTGGGCATAATGTAGGGCTTGATGTACTCATATTCTGCTTCCCAGCCCAAATCTTTGTAAAATTCTCGATATTCCGCCGCCCCAGGATAGCCCACCTCAGAAGACCATACTTGTTGGGAGGATTCATGATCTCGACCAAAGACAGCAACACCAGTTTCTGTATAAATTGGCGCATAAGTACCAAAGCGCGGGCGGGGACGGGCGTAAAGGATGCCATGCCCATCAGTGAGGAAGTAGCGTAATCCCGCATCGGCTAGCATCCGGTCTAAACCTTCATAGTAGGCACATTCCGGCAACCAAATGCCTCTGGGTGCTTGTCCAAAGTTTTGTTCGTAATGTTCGCAGGCTACCTGAATTTGCGCCCACACCGCCTCTGGATACATTTTCATCAACGGTAAATAGCCGTGGGTAGCGCCGCAAGTGATGATTTCCAGGTTGTTACTGTCTTGGAACTTCTTAAAAGCTGTCACCAAGTCACCGTCGTAACGTTCCCATAGCTGACGCGCTTCGCTAAACTCAGTAGCGTAATGTTCGGCTAAATAACGAAGGTGTCCGTTATTGACATTGTGTTCTGCTTCTAGTTGTATAAGTTCTTCTAGTTGAGCTAAGTGTGCTTCATAGCGTTCTTGAAGCAGAGGATCGCGGAGCATCGACACCAGAGGGGGTGTCATACTCATCGTGATTTTAAAGTCGATACCGTCTCGCTTTAAGCCTTCAAATACTTTCAATAATGGAATGTAGGTTTCGGTGATGGCTTCATAGAGCCATTCTTCCTCCAGCACGTAGTCACTTTCTGGGTGACGAACGAAGGGCAGATGTGCGTGGAGTACAAGCGCGACGTAGCCGATAGACATAGTGATTTTGGGGTGATACTTGTAAGTTGAAGGTCAAGAGGTTTGGCTGAAATTAACAATATTTTAAGACTTTATGGGGATCGTAAGAATAGTTTTCAATTGAGTCAAATACAGTGTTTGTGAGAGTACAACATTGTTGTGCCTCCACCGCCTTTTATTGTTAACTAGTTGTAAAACTTGCCTATTTGTTTATTGTATAATTTTGTATTGAAAATATTTACTTAGGTTCAATACCTGCTAATCATAAGTGTTCTGACAATTTTCCAGCTAATGCACCATCAACAATCCAAGGTGCGTTAATCTACTGCATAACACACCCTCTTTCTACTCAAAATTTATATTTCTTCATATAAATAAATTGAATTTTTATATCGCCGACTTAACTTTACTTTGGGCTTGCTTCTTCTAGGTTAAAAAAACGTAATTTCTCAGCCAAGATAGTTTTTTGTATCCAAACTATGGCGACAACCCTTTCCATAGAAGGGCATAGCGCACGCAGCCCGTCGTAGACATGGCACACTTTATTCCTCGTCTCGATATAATTCCTGCAAGTCTTGTAACTGAGTCTTGCGAGAAATTCGGCGATATTTTTTACTTTCTAGCTTGGGTTCGTATTGACTCTGCCCTTTGCCTTTGCTTTTTAACTTCATGGTGGATTCTGGATCGGCTTGCTGGTGCAGGTGAGTTTGATGTGCGATCGCAGCATCCAAAAATTCTAAATAATGTTCATATCGTTCCCAATCTCCCCGCACTGCACATTCAGGTTCGTCTCGATGCAGACAATCACTAAACCGACAGCTAGCAACTGCTAACCGTTTTCTTGCTTCTGGGAAATAATGGATTAATTCTTCTGGCATACAATCCATGTCCGGCTGATTAAAGCCGGGGGTGTCTGCAAGCATTCCACCGCTAGGTAACTCAAATAATTCTATATGGCGAGTGGTATGACGACCACGAGCTAATTTGCCAGAAACTTCCCCGACTCGCAGCTTCGCAGAGTCAATTAGCGTATTAATCAGGCTAGATTTACCAACCCCAGAAGGCCCGGCAATTACAGTAATTTTATCGCTCAAATATCTGCTTGCTTGGTCAGTATTTATACCATCTTTAACACTGATAAATATTGGTTGATAGCCCCAACCAAGTAAGCGATCGCTAACTTGCTGCTGTTCCTGTGGTGAAATTAAATCACTTTTATTCAAACATAAAAGCACATCCAAGCCTGTAGACTCAGCCTTAATGAGAAACTTACTCAGTTGATAGGGTTCCAAAGGCGGATCGGCTACCGCAAATACCAATAAAATTTGGTTGACATTAGCGATCGCGGGACGATCTAATTCACTTTGACGGGGTAAGACATCAGCGATCGCTCCTCGTCCCCCAGCCCAATCAGGCTCTTCAACCACAACGCGATCGCCTACCATCACCTGTTGTCCGATTTTTTTCAGGCGTGTCCGGCGAGTACAGAGGAGGAGAGGGGGATAAGGAAGATGAGAATCTTGCTTCCCCATCTCCCTCATCTCCCCATCCTGTTGATCCAGATGTACTCGGTAAAAATTAGCCTGTACAGCCACCACCGTACCCAGTAGCTGCCCAGTTGTGGCAAAATTTTCCCCTGTCATTGGCCAGCTTGTGGACGGCGCACTAACAAAGAAAAATAACTAGAGCAGTCTGTAATTTGTTCCACCTGATAACCTGCCATTGCCAAACTATCAGGAACTTGCTCAATCGGTTCACCAGGGTCTAGCCAGACTTCTAGTAAACCTCCCAATGGCATTTTTTCCAGACGTAATTTTGTCCGCACAAAATTAATCGGGCAAGGAGTGCCACGTAAATCAAGTTGAGCATCGGGAGTTAAAAGAGAAGAGGGCTTAATCACTTAAATAAATTTCCCAAAAATCCTTCTAGACCGCCTTTACCAGTGCGATCGCCTTTAATTTTAGCCAGCTTCTCTAACAGTTCCCTCTCCTCTGGGGTGACTTTGTTAGGAATATCAATTAATACGTTCAGCATGTGATCCCCACGACTGACGGGATTACCCAAACGGGGTACGCCGCGATTTTCCAACTTCATCACAGTATTTGGCTGAGTTCCGGCTGGAATAATCAGTTCTACAGGCCCATCTACCGTATCTACCTCTAACCGACAACCTAAAATCGCTTGCAGGTAGCTAATTTTGATTTCCGAGAGAATATTAATGCCATCTCGTTGGAATTCTTCGTCCTCATTTACAAACAAGTAAACGTATAAATCCCCAGGAGGGCCACTACGTTGACCGGCATCTCCTTCACTAGAAATCCGCAAGCGAGTACCATTATCCACCCCAGCCGGAATGGTAATTTTGAGTTTCTTTGTGACTTGATTTGCACCCTTCCCGTCACAAGCATCACACTTATCTTCAATTACCATCCCTGTTCCATTACAGGTGGGACAAGTCGAGACTTGAGTGAAACTGCCAAAAGGCGTTCTGGTGACACGACGGACTTGGCCCGAACCGCTACAAGTCGAACAAGTCCGGGGGCGCGTTCCAGGTTTAGCACCAGAACCGCTACAGACTTCACAATTTTCTAAATGGGAAATGCGAATTTCTTTTTCCCCGCCAAATACCGCTTCTCGAAAGTCTAACTTCAGGTCTAGCCGCAGGTCATCACCTCTAGCAGGCCCACTGCGCCGTCTTTGTTGCGTGGGATTACCCATACCGCCAGCAAAGCCACTAAAAATGCTTTCAAAGATATCGGCAAAACCGCTCATATCGCCGACATCTTGGAAGCCTGCGCCAGCACCTGACACACCCTCTGGCCCAAAGCGATCGTAACGAGCGCGAGTTTCGGGTTCTGAGAGTACCTCATAAGCGCGGTTAATTTCTTTAAAGCGATCCTCCGCTCCCGGTTCTTTGTTCACATCTGGGTGATACTTCCGGGCTAAACGGCGATAGGCTTGTTTGATTTCTTCTTTGTCGGTGTCACGAGAGACACCCAGGATTTCATAATAGTCGCGGGCCATATAGCAAAGGTAAAAGTTAGAAGGAAGAAAGCAGAAGTCAGCAGAACGTCACTCACGGTAACTCGCTACTTTACAGAAAGGCGTTTTGCTTTACAGATATGCAAAAGCAACACAGTATCCTTTAAAGAGAAGCTTGCCGGAGGTCAGGCAGAAGGTAAAATTAATTTTTGTTAATAACTGATTTTACCCTTTACCCTTTACAAAAATCACCGACAAATCTTGAGCAACAGGTACTTTCCTCGTGGGAAACGACAAAAGCGATAGAAGTTATCAGACTTCATTGCTGCCGAGTCGGTTGTCTCTTTTACAATTGTGCTACGTATGAGAGGAAAACCCCGCCCATTAACTAGAGGGGCTAGCCGCACCATTCGGTGTGGAAAACCACCCTTATGTTTTAGATTGCATCTGAATTGGCATACTGCCTAGCAGTAATTTGCTTCTACAATCTAGCAAACCCCTGGGGTCTTGTGAAACTTTGCTAAATCTATGGTCAATAATTAAATATATTAAAATATCTTAATATAAATCTGCAACTTTAGGATATTGGGTATTGGGTATTGGGGACAAGGCGAAAGACTTGTTGTAAGTTCTAAACTTTTGTCCCCTTGTCCCCCTGTCCCCTTGTCCCCCTGTCCCCCTGCCCCCTGCTCCCTGCTCCCTGCCCCCTGCTCCCTGCCCCCTGCTCCCTGCCCCCTGCCCCCTGCTCCCTGCCCCCTTGCTTCTTCCCCATTCCCAATCCCTAATCTATCGCCTCATAATCAACCTGTGCGGTACTTTCTTCGTCAAAATCAAAGTTGAATTGTGGTATCAGCGTGCCATTCATTGGTGAGTCTACTTCTGGAGTCAAAACGCTCGCTGAAGCTCCCTCAATCTCATCTGTTTGGCTGTTAGCTCGATTATAGACATCAGCACCAATTGCAAACAGAGTTTGTTGGAAGTCGTCTAAGCGCTGCTTAAATTCCCCAGTAGAGATACTGGAGTCAGTCATTGCAGCTTGGAGTTGTGAAACTTTTTCACTAGCCAAAGTCTTCATCTGCTCGCCGATAAAGCTGCTATTATCCTTGATGGTGGATTCGTAACTGAACAACAGATTATCTGCTTGGTTTCTGAGTTCAACCAGTTCTTTACGTCTTCTATCTTCTTCAGAAAACAGTTCAGCCTCTTGGCGCATCCGTTCGACTTCGTTGGTACTCAAACCACCTGTATTAGTAATTCTGATACTCTGTTCTCTACCTGTACCTTTATCTTGGGCAGAAACCTTCAGGATGCCATTGACATCGATTTCAAAGGATACTTCAATTTGCGGCACACCACGGGGCGATGGGGGAATTCCTGCTAGTAGAAACTTGCCGAGACTCTTGTTATCTCGTGACATTGCCCGTTCACCTTGCAGAATGTGAATTTCTACCGAGGTTTGCCCATCAACTGCTGTGGAAAAAATTTGTGACTTACTAGTAGGAATTGTGGTGTTGCGTTCAATAATTTTGGTGAACACTTCACCCAAGGTTTCAATTCCTAGAGACAAAGGGGTGACATCCAATAGTAAGAGATTATCGACTTCGCCACCTAAGACCCCTGCTTGGATAGCTGCTCCTAATGCTACCGCCTCGTCAGGGTTGATAGAGCGATCGGGAGCTTTGCCATCGAAAAATTTAATCAGTGCGTTTTGGACTGCGGGAATACGAGTAGAACCACCTACTAAAATAATCCGATCTATGGCTGATGGTTTGAGATCCGCGTCTTTGAGCGCTTGGATCATTGGTTCGATAGTACCTTCAATTAATTTCCCTGCCAGTTCCTCAAATTTAGAGCGGCTGAGTTCCATTTCTAGATGCTTTGGGCCGGTTTCATCAGATGTGATGAAGGGCAGATTGATGGAAGTATTCACCATGTTGGAGAGTTCAATTTTGGCCTTTTCTGCTGCTTCCCGTAGGCGTTGCAGTGCCATCTTATCTTTGGAAAGGTCGATTTTCTCCTCTTGTTGAAAGCGTTCCATCATCCAACGCACGATCGCATTATCAAAGTCGTCTCCACCCAAGTGGTTGTTACCACAAGTCGCCTTAACTTCAAAAACGCCATCTCCAAGTTGCAGGATCGATACGTCGAAAGTACCGCCTCCTAAGTCAAATACTAAAATTAGCTGCTCTTGGTCTTGCTTTTCTAATCCGAAAGCTAAAGCCGCAGCCGTTGGTTCATTGATGATTCGCAGAACTTCTAATCCTGCGATCGTGCCAGCATCTTTAGTAGCTTGTCTTTGAGCATCTGTAAAATATGCTGGTACGGTGATTACTGCCTGAGTGACTTCTTCACCCAAAAAGTTTTCTGCATCCTGCTTGAGCTTTTGCAGGATCATCGCGGATAGTTCTTGTGGCGTATAGTTTTTTGAGCGAATTTGCACATCAACGGTATCGTCTCGACCTTTGACACAGTTGTAGGGGACACGTTCGCGTTCTATTTCAGTGTCTTCCCAACGTCGCCCGATAAATCGTTTAATACTGTAAATTGTATTTTCCGCATTGGTTACGGCTTGGCGCTTTGCCAATTGACCAACCAAGCGATCGCCACTCTTCCCAAATCCCACAATACTTGGAGTAGTTCGTCCGCCTTCAGAATTGGAGATCACCAGTGGTTGACCGCCCTCCAAAACTGCGACGCAACTGTTAGTAGTGCCTAAGTCAATCCCAATAACTTTTCCCATATTAACCAGTATTTTTACCGAGTCTTTCTGCTGTATTATGTCGCGGAATAACTTTTTTTCTGAACCAAGGCTAGCGGATAACATCTGTGGAACTCATATTGCTGGTAGCAAGAGAGAAGTTGAAACACAGAGAGTTATCCAAAGCCTTGTCCAAGTTTTAGGTACGCGATGCTCGTCCTTGCTAGAACCCAGGCACTTTAGGTCAGCGAGACGAGCGACTACAGCTTAACTGTTGGCTGGACTCGACTGATCTTCCTCCGTAGAAGGTGTATCTTCCTTTGGAGCAGCTACTTTGACCATTGCATGGCGTAGCACGCGATCGCCCAAGAAATATCCGCGCACTAACTCTTCTAACACTGTTCCTTCAGGATGTTCATCCGTAGGTTCCCGCATTACTGCTTCGTGGAGGTTAGGATCAAATTCTTGACCTTCAGGACGCATTGGTGATACACCCAAGCGCTTCAGGCTGTCTACTAATTGCTTGTAAACGCCTTGGTAGCTTTTGTGCATGGTCATTTCGCCATCAGATTGTGGTTTGAGGTGCGATCGCGCCCGCTCAAAATTATCGACCACTGGCAGCAATTCTAGAATCGTGTTCCGCTTCATCAGCGTCTCTAACTCTTCTTTTTCTTTGCTAGTACGTTTCCGATAATTCTCAAAATCAGCAGCGATCCGCATATATTGAGTACTACGTTCTTCCAGTTGCGTTTTGAGAGACTCAATTTGTTGAGTCAGTTCTGCCAAAGCTGCCGTTTCCGCTCCAGTGTTTTCGGTTGCAGGGACACCAGTTTCTGAATTTGTAGTAGCTGCATCTCCCGATACATTAGTTTGGGCTGCCACTTGTTCTGTCGCCTCGCCACCAGATTCATTGAAATTAATTTGGGCTGGGAAGTCACTCTTCATTGCTTGCTTTACCTCTGTTGGTTCACCCAATTGCTGGCTAATATTGTTTATCTGTTTATTTTCATCCATCATTGTCCACTCATTCCAGATGCTTGCTATTTATGGCAGTGTATCTCCATAGCTTGCAACCGTCGTCATCCACGACTTGCAACTGAGGCTGATTTTGTTGCCGACAAGTATTCTGGAATTGATGTAACCGTTTTCTTATTGTGACAAATGGTGAACACGTTCGCGTAGCCACCATTAAGGCGGGAACCCGAACGAGTGGTGTACCTCTAGGAGTAAATAATTTGGAAGAGGGCTAGGGGGCAGGAATTTACAGCAGTTTTCATGTATTTGAACTACATCTGTCGTAAGGGCGCAGCAATGCTGTGCCCCTACCGCATGGTTTATTTAACGTGAGTTCGATAAACCTCTCCCTGCCTTGAACTAAAGTTCAAGTCTGTCCCTCTCCGAGTCGGAGAGGGACGGTTTTGCGTAGTAAAATCAGGGAGAGGTCTTTTTTTACGTCTAATTTAGATGGACACTATATCACTCATCGAACTCACGTTTATTTACGTGAAAATAGCTGCAACTTTGAATTCGGAACGTACTCCTTTGGCGAAGCAAGCGACTTAACTCAGGACTTTTTTAGGAAATGAGAATTCTATCTCACGCGCTGGGAATACTTTAAGCAGAGGTTTCCCTACTCAGTCGCTCATTTATGAACTCGTCACCACAACGGCGCAGTACCGCTCTAACTACCAGAACAGAGTTTTCGCCCTTTGGCAACAAGCTAGTGCAATCTGGCTATGTCAATACCGAACAGATGAGGCAGGCACTAATTGAAAGCCGCAAATCTGGCCGACCCTTAACGGAAGTATTAGAGTCAATTACTGGGCAACAACTATCACCTGAGTTGCTCAGGCAATACAAAAAACAGCAGCTATTTGAACTTAAAATACTATACGGTGTTGAATTCCTCGATCCGGAAGTCAACTCCATTGCTAACACGATGATGGGGAACCTGATTGAAACCCTCATCCCAGTTGATATCTGCCGTCGCCATCGTTTAGTACCACTATCGAAACACGAAGACCAAACCCCGCCCTCAGTTTTAGTGGCGATGGTTGCTCCAGATAACCTAGAGGCTTCCGATGACCTAAATCGCATCTTGCGCCCCCAAGGGCTGGCATTGCAGCGCATGGTGATTACACAGGAAGACTACCAGCAGCTAATCAACCAATACCTGGATGATATGGCTGTTCGGCAAAAGCACCTGGAACAAGAAAAGTTTACAGATATTAATCAGGATTTAGAGAATCTCGGAAATCTCGATCTTTCGGATGCTCCTGAAGAAATGGAGGCCGATCTAGGGGCAGCGATGAAGGGTGCAGAGGATGCCCCAGTCATCAACCTAGTCAATAGAATCCTGGCTAAAGCCTTGCATGAAGGCGTTTCTGACATTCATATCGAACCCCAAGAAGAAAACTTACGCATTCGCTTTCGGAAGGATGGCGTACTGAAAGAAGCTTTCGATCCCCTACCGAAAAAAATCATCCCGGCGGTGACAGCCCGATTTAAAATTATCTCGAATCTAGACATTGCCGAACGCCGTCTACCCCAAGATGGACGTATCCGGCGGATGTTTGAGGGACGCAAAGTAGATTTCCGTGTGAATACTTTACCCAGTCGCTACGGGGAAAAGGTGGTACTGCGGATTTTGGATAACTCTTCAACCCAATTGGGATTAGATAAGTTAATTACCGATCCAGAGACTTTACATATTGTCCAGGATATGGTCAGCCGTCCCTTTGGTCTAATTTTGGTAACTGGGCCAACTGGTTCTGGGAAAACAACCTCGCTGTATTCTGCACTCTCAGAAAAGAACGATCCCGGAATTAATATCAGTACTGTAGAAGACCCCATTGAGTACAGTCTTCCAGGGATTACCCAAGTACAGGTAATTCGGGAAAAAGGACTGGATTTTGCTACCGCGCTGCGGGCTTTCTTGCGACAAGATCCAGACGTGCTACTGGTGGGTGAAACGCGGGATAAGGAAACGGCAAAAACAGCAATTGAAGCTGCCTTGACTGGTCACTTAGTATTAACTACCTTACATACCAATGATGCCCCAGGAGCGATCGCTCGTTTGGGAGAAATGGGGATTGAGCCTTTCATGGTTTCTAGTTCTCTAATCGGCGTTCTAGCTCAACGTTTGGTGCGGCGTGTATGTTCTGAATGTCGTATTCCCTACACTCCCACAACTGAGGAACTAGCTCGTTATGGTCTATCAGCTTCTTCTGATGTGGGAGTCACTTTCTATAAAGCTAACACCTTGACATTAGATGCGATCGCAGATGCCAAAGCTAAAAATCAGCTTTGCTCAAAATGTAATGGCGTTGGCTACAAAGGGCGTTGTGGTGTCTATGAAGTCATGCGAGTCACCGAAAACTTGCAAACTCTGATCAACGAAGATGCACCCACAGAACGCATCAAAGAAGTGGCAATAGAAGAGGGCATGAAAACCTTACTGGCTTACAGTTTGGACTTAGTGCGCCAAGGCTCTACCACTCTAGAAGAAGTAGAACGAGTGACATTTACCGACACTGGTTTAGAAGCAGAGTTAAAAGCCAAACGCAAGACTGGTCTTACCTGCCGCAGTTGCAATGCCACATTGAAACAAGAATGGCTGGATTGTCCCTACTGTATGACACCTCGGTTTTAAAACTAATAGTCATTGGTCATTAGTCATTGGTCATTAGTCACTAGTTGATGCTTAGTAACTTTAAACAAATGACAAAGGACAAATAACAAACATTAAAAGGAAGTAGAACTATGGAAATGATGATTGAAGACTTGATGGAGCAGTTGATTGAAATGGGTGGCTCGGATATGCATTTATCCGCAGGTTTGCCTCCCTACTTCCGTATCAGTGGCAAACTCACTCCCATCGGTGAGCATATATTGACAGCCGATCAATGTCAAAGGCTGATTTTTAGTATGCTCAACAACACCCAGCGTAAAACCTTAGAGCAGAACTGGGAATTAGATTGTTCTTATGGTGTTAAGGGTTTGGCACGTTTTCGGGTCAATGTTTATAAAGAACGTGGTTCTTATGCTGCTTGCTTACGGGCCTTAAGTTCTAAAATTCCTAACTTTGAAAAATTAGGTTTGCCAGACATCGTGCGGGAAATGACAGATAAGCCCAGAGGATTAATTCTGGTGACAGGCCCTACAGGTTCTGGGAAGACAACTACCCTAGCAGCGATGATCGACTTGATTAACCGCACCAAGGCGGAGCATATTTTAACAGTGGAAGACCCAATTGAATTTGTCTACGAACCAATTAAAAGCTTGGTTCACCAGCGACAACTGGGTGAAGATACCAAGAGTTTTGCTAATGCTTTGAAAGCAGCTTTGCGGGAAGATCCAGATATTGTTCTGGTAGGAGAAATGCGCGATTTAGAAACGATTTCTTTGGCGATTTCCGCAGCAGAAACAGGACACTTGGTATTTGGCACTCTCCACACTAGTTCTGCCGCCCAGACAGTTGACCGGATTATTGACGTTTTCCCCCATGAAAGACAAACCCAGGTGCGGGTACAGTTATCTAACTCTTTAGTGGCAGTATTTAGCCAAACGTTGGTGTCTAAGAAAAACCCTAAACCCGGTGAATATGGTCGGGTGATGGCTCAAGAAATTCTGATAGTCACTCCCGCTATTTCCAACTTGATTCGAGAAGGCAAAACATCTCAAATTTACTCAGCTATTCAAACTGGCGGCAAATTGGGAATGCAAACTTTGGAGAAGGTTTTAGCCGATTTTTACAAAAATGGAACCATTTCCTTTGAAGCGGCGATGTCTAAGACTTCCAAGCCAGATGAAATCCAACGTCTGATTGGTAATTCTACACCGCAAGCAGGTGCGAAGCCTGGCGCGGCTGCCAAAGCGCATTAGAGGAACTGAAGAAATAAGGGAGATGAGGAACTAAAGATGAAGTTGCAGTAAATCTTTCCCTTATGTCTCATGCCCAATGAATAACAACTATTTTGAATTTATTTATGCCAAACTTCGTTGCCCGTGTTCGGGATTCTCAAGGGAAATCTCGAACAGAAAAAATTGTTGCTGAATCCTTAGTACAAGCTCGTACTAATCTGAGAGATCAAGGTTTTGTAATCCAAGAACTCAAGCAGTCTCAAGGATTTCAGCCAGATGTTGCTTTCAAAAAATTCCAGAATTCCTTAGTTAAGGTTTCTGTGAAAGACAAAGCAGTTTTTTCCCGTCAATTTGCCGTTTTGATGAATGCGGGAGTTGCGATCGTTAGAAGTCTGGGGGTACTTTCCGAACAGTGTAGTAATACTAAACTGAAACAAGCCCTTGTGGAAATTAGTACCGATGTTCAAAGCGGAATGAATCTTTCAGAGGCAATGCGGAAGCATCCTGACTGCTTTGATGGATTATATGTGAGTATGATTCAAGCTGGTGAAGTGGGTGGTGTTCTAGATGAAGTATTGAATCGTTTAGCTAAGTTATTAGAGGATGTCGCTCGTCTACAAAACCAAATTAAATCAGCATTATCTTATCCAACTGTTGTGGGTTTTATCGCAGTTGCAATATTTCTCGGTATGACCATTTTTCTTATTCCTATTTTTGCAAAGATTTTTACAGAAATCGGAACTGAATTACCAGCTCTAACGCAATTTTTGATGGATGCTAGTCAATTTTTGAGAAGTCCAAAGGTTTTTGTACTTATTGCTGTTCTTGTAGGAGCGAAAATTGCCTTTACACAATACGGTAAAACTCCTGTTGGTCGCATAACACTTGATCGTCTTTCCCTCAAGATGCCATTGTTTGGTGACTTAATTCAAAAATCTTCAGTTGCTCGCTTTAGCCGAACTTTTGGTTCTTTGACTCGTTCAGGTGTGCCAATTTTAACTTGCTTGGAAATTGTCCGAGATACATCAGGAAACCAAGTAATTGCTAATGCCATAGACGCAGCCCGGATGGAGATCCAACAAGGGGGTATGATTAGTCTTGCTTTACAAAAAGATGCCGTTTTTCCGGCTATGGCAATTCAGATGATTAGTATTGGAGAAGAAACTGGTGAATTAGATGCAATGCTGATGAAAGTTGCCGATTTTTATGAAGATGAAGTCGAGCAAGCAGTAAAAGCAATGACCAGTATTTTGGAGCCAGTAATGATTGTAGTTCTAGGGGGGATGGTTGGAACCATTTTGCTAGCAATGTATTTGCCTATGTTTGCGGTCTTTGAAAAGCTGGGATAAGGGATTAAGAGTTAAGAGTGAATAATTAGGAATTAGGGGTTTCAACTCTTTATTTATCATAATTATTTTTAACTCTTAACTACTTAATTTTACTAAT